>CATJCJ010000599.1 GCA_949738935.1 uncultured Eubacteriales bacterium
AAGGACTAAAAGGCAATAGTTTCTCTCCAATAAAAAAATTTATAATATATTCTGGTTCTTGTTTTTATTGCCCACTTTTTTTAATTTAATAGGCGTTTTTATCTGTGCCACTTTTTTCATTTCTTTTACTGTTACTTGTTTTGGAATTTCTTCTTTTTGCTCTTTTTGTATTTCATCTTTGGAAGTATTTTTTATTTCTTTATCTTCATCTGGAACATACTCTAATATGTCACCAGGTTGACAATCAATAAGTCTGCAAAGTTGGTCTATAGTTTCAATAGAAGTTGCATTATTACGTATATTTTGGATTTTAGATTCGCCCATAATTTTATCTTTTCGTAATCTATAGGAGCTGAAACCTTTATTTTTAAGCAATTCTAAAACATTATTTTTATATCGTAGCATATTATCATTCCTTTTGTTAAAAATTCATAAATACACCGTATAAAAAGTGTATACATTTTTGTTTAAAATTCCATCTTGAAAACACCGCTTGAAAAGTGTATACTATAATCAAGTTAAGAGATAAGCAACATCAAATCTCCTAACCGATATTGTACCACAGAATAGAAGTAAATGCAAATTTAAAATACTTCTTTTCTGTCCCTTATAAGACTTGTTAGAAGCGCATTAAAGTAAAGACATCAAATACAAGTCCTATAAGACTTTGTAACCGTTGTTTAATCTTGTATGACAATTATACTACATCATAGTTAAAACGCAATACAGAGCCATACAAGACGATTTAAAGCTATATATGACTTGTTAGCAGTACAGAATATACAAGACATCAATACAAGCCATATAGAAGCCTTTAAAAGTCAATTTAAAGCGTTTAAGACCTATAAGAGTACCAAAAGACCTATAAAGCAAAACAAATGCTTTAAAAGACGATTAAAATACTTTAAATGAACCTTGAAAAGATACCAAATATTTACCGCTTAACACTCCAGCTATTAAGAGTAACAAACGACCCGATAGAGTGATTAAGACAACCTACAGAGCATTTATACAAGTTGATTTTATATAATGCCGAGTGACTTTAAATAGAGTAGTTGATTATAAATGATGACTTGAAACGTACTTTTGTCTAAACGTGAACCAGTGAACAACCGCACAATAGACTTTAATCTAAAATATGTATCAATTATATCTGAACTCATAAATCAAATTTATCTAAACTCATTTCTTTGACCTTTTAAGTTTTTGACACCACAAATCAAATCTAAATTACATCATTTTAGACAGCCCGCAAACAGACGAAGAGTAAAACAGCACGAAAAATTGCTGGCAAAGTAAAGTTGAAGCGACTAAGCCACCACTCCTTGGTGTAGTATTCTACTCAACCTATTAATAAATAAAATTAAAACTATATATGGAGGTAGATTATTATGTGTAAAAATTTATCCAGAGGGCGAACTTGTCCTATTGTTAAAAGATATAACTTTGATGTTGTTAATAAACGTGTTTTTCCAGATGTAATTATTATTGATGATTATGTTTTTCCGGAAGAAGACAACGAAATATAAATAACCCTTTGTTAGTCTAATCTCTCTCACTAACTTGTTAGTGGGTTGAGTAGAATACTACACCGCTTGGCATACGCTCTCACTGCATTATATGTAAGTGAAAAAATATTAATGTAAGGGAGATGTTTTAGTATGAAACAATCATTAAAGGCTTGTAAAGAAGAACCTGTAACAGAGGTTTGTTATGAAATTGAACAAGTAAAAAGCCTTAAAGTTTTAACTGCCGAGGAATTGAGTAAAAAAGGACTTAAACCTAAACAGAAAGAAGACACTTGGATACAAGTTACGTTAGTAAGCAAATATGGTGAAGACGTTTTGGAAACAGTCCTTTTCCCCCAGTTCAAATTGGTGTATAGAGTTCAGTTAAAAGATACTCCTGCACTATACACTGTGTATAGTGTAGTGAGAGGGTATGCCAAACCCGCAAAAAATTTACGATTAGGAGTGTGATTTATATGGCAAATATAGCAATCAGCAGTAAAAGTACAAAAACGGAGATTATGACCTTTTTAAGGGACACTTTCAAAGAAGTAGCTAAACTGGATAAGACTCTTGCAAAGACTATCAAGTACGCAAGCGACAAAACCAAAAAGGACGCTAAATCTGTAACAAAGGCAGACCTACTTGACTTGGCACAAAAAGTTATGCAGATTACAGGTGTTATAATTAAGCCTGTTGAATTATCTTCAAAATTAGGGGACAAATCAATTCCTTTGGCTTCAATTTTTCCTCCTGATTTTACAGCTGACGGTAATAAATTTGTTGCCGTTCCTTTTAAGTATCAGACAATGGACGAACTAAGAAAAGCGGTAAATGAGGAGGGAAAAGACCTTATATTTGCTACTTATTGGACAAGCAGACTTATCAAGCAGTTTGATTATGTTGATATGTTTCAGTTAAAGAAAACAACAAATGAGGACGTTATTAATACCTTTGAAAGTGACTTGGATATTATGTCTCCTCGTATCGTTCTTAGCAGAGAGGATACTATTGTTGCTGTTTCCGCTTACACCGAGGCTATCTGTTTGTTTAAGGGAGAAGACCTAAAAGCTGTTGAAGATACCGACAGTGACGGGAATAAATATGTGCTTCGTTTTAGTAATGGAATGGAGTTTCAAATTTATGAGCTTGTTGATGATGATACTGATAATGAAGCT
>CATJCJ010000600.1 GCA_949738935.1 uncultured Eubacteriales bacterium
AGGTTCAAGATACCTGCGTTACGCTCTTTTTAACGCCGCAAAATTTGTCTGTCATTGGGACTCGACTTTTAAAGCGTATCTTAATAAAAAGCGAGCCGAAGGCAAGCATTATAATGTTGCAATCTCTCATGCGGCTAAAAAGCTTGTAAGAGTTATTTTCCATTTGGTAAAATTTAAAGAAATATATAAAAGTTAGCCATTATCTTTTCCCTTATATTCAATTTTTTTGAGCGTCTCAAAAACGCTCTTTTCGTCATGCGGTTTTTAATATTCTTTTTTCAAAAAATTATTTCGCAAAATTTTTAATTTCTCTCTTGACTTTTAATAGTTAGTCTTTTTTATCAGTGTAACATAATTTCATATAACCGTCAAGCATAAATATCTATTTAATATAAGTATTTGTTATTATAATTTAATTGTGATAGAATTAAATTACAGAAAAAAGGAGGGCTTAAATGAAGAAAAAATTAAATATTTTTATACCTATATTATTAACAATGTCAATAATGTTCGGATGTTCACAAAAACAGGGAGAATCAAAAGATATTATGTATAAAAATAAAACCTCTGAAAGTATGACTAATATAAAAACAACATCTGAAATAAAACAACTTGAAAATGGATTGTCGGCAGTTACTTTTAAAGGAGATTATGGCTTTGATAAATACATAGACGGCGGCGGAGCTTCTTCAGATAAAGATGTCGTCAATTTTTTAAAAGACAATATATTATCAAACGCTGATATAGAATTTAAAGGAAGTATATTTGGGTGCAGTACAATAGCCGCTGTAAATTCGAATAATGATAAAATATTTGGCAGAAATTTTGACTGGAATAATTGTGACGCTTTGATTGTCAAAGCAAAGCCTGATAATGGATACGCTTCAATTTCCACAGTAAATATGGATTTTATAAAATCAAATGCGGGATTACCTTTAAATTTATTGTCTGATAATGTTAAAATTATTGCCTCTTTATACGCTCCATTAGACGGTATGAATGAAAAAGGTCTATGTGTGGCCGTAAATATGATTCAGGACTCAGATACTATAGAACAAGAAAGTGATAAACCTGATATAACGACAACTACGGCGATAAGGCTTTTGCTTGACAAATCCTCTGATGTTGATGAAGCTGTTACACTTCTTGAACAATATGATATGCACGCCTCAATGGGAATGATGATTCATTTCGCTATATCAGACGCTAATGGAAAAAGCGTTGCTGTTGAATATATAGATAACAAAATGACAGTAACTGAAACTTCTGTGCTAACTAATTTCTACATAAGCCAGGGAGAAAAATATGGTATAGGCACAAAGCAATCTCACGAAAGATATGATATTTTAATGAAAGTATTATCTGATAACAGCAATATGAATGCCGAACAAGTTAAAAACGCTTTAGACAGTGTTAGCAAAGATAATTTTAATGAATATGAGTCTACTGAATGGAGCATAGTTTTTAATCAAACAAACGGTGAGGTTATATATTATCATCGTGAAAATTACGATAATGGCTATACTTTCAATATAAAGGACGGTGATTAGATGAAATATATCAAGCTTCTTCTTAGCCTTTATAAACTGAAGAAAAATACAAAAAAGACAAGAGATGAAATAATAGATTTACAGCAAAAAAAACTTAAAAAAATAATTAAACACGCTTACAATAATTCAGATTATTATCACAAGACATTTACGGATGCGGGTATTACTAATGAAAATATTGATACATTACCTATATCTAAGTTTCCAACAATAAATAAATCCGCTCTTATCAAAAATTTCAACAGTATTGTTACAGAAAAAGATTTATCTCAGGAAGAACTTAGAAAATTTGACAATAATGAAAATAAAGATAAAAAGACTTTTAAGAAGAAATATCATATAGTTCATTCGTCTGGAAGTACAGGAAAGCCTGCATATTTTGTATATGATAATAATGCGTGGGAATATATGCTCATTGGAGTTATAAGAGCCGCTTTATGGAATATGTCGATGTTTCAAATTTTAAAATACCTTTTTAAAGGACCTCGAATAATGTATATAGCGGCGACAGACGGGCGTTATGGGGGAGCTATGGCGGTAGGTGACGGTATTGAGGGAGTAAAAGGAAATCAGCTTTTTATTGACATTAACACACCTCTTAAAGATTGGATAGAAAAAACTAATAATTTCAAACCCGATATGATAGTAGGGTATCCCTCAGCGATAAAAATATTAGGCGAGCTTGTGGAAAAAAGAAAGTTAAATGTTGATGTTTTCAGAGTAATTTCCTGCGGAGAGCCTTTAAGTTTTAATTTAAGAAATTATTTTAAAAAGGTATTTGCCGCTGATATAATTAACTTTTACGGAGCCAGTGAATCTCTTGTCCTTGGAGTTGAAACAGATTTAAATGAAGGAATGTATCTTTTTGATGATATGAACTATATAGAAATTGAAAACGGCAATATATACGTAACATCTCTTTATAATTACTCTCAGCCTTTAATACGCTATAAAATTACTGACAAGCTGAAAATAAAAAGCGATATAATTAAATCAAAATATCCTTTTACAAAAGTTGAAAGTGTAACAGGAAGAGATGAGGACGTACTTTGGTTTGAGGACAGCGAAGGAAAAAAGGAATTTCTTCACCCTCTTGCAATAGAAGGATTTTGCGTAGATGGATTACTTGATTACCAATTTAGACAAATTTCCTGCGATTCTTTTGAAATGCTTGCTCAAACCTCTGACAAAAGTAAAAATCACACTGTTGAGACTGAAATGTTAAGTCAAATGAAAAAAATACTAAATGAAAAACATCTTGATTATATTCAATTTTATATTAAATTTACAGATGAAATACTACCCGATAAAAAAACAGGAAAGAAAAAACTTATTGTAAAGGAAACACTGGCAAATTAAAAAAATAATTATTAAAGGAGAGATTTTAAAATGAAAAGAAAAATTTTATCAAGTATCGCTTTGATTTTATTTGTAACAGCTTTTTTCACAGGCTGCGGAGATGAAAACGATTCAAACGAGAAAAATAGTATTAGTATGACAGAAAATATCACAAAAAGTAATGATGTATCGAAAAGTGAAAATAATACTGAAATACCTAAAGAACTTAGTGTTTCCTTTGGAGATAACGGAAGTCCTTTTACGCTTCATTTATATGACAATGAAACTTCAGCTACAATAGCCGGATTTGTGGGAACCGGAGATTTAAGACTTCCTATTTATCATTTTGATGATTACGAAAACTGGGAAGTTATGCAATATTATGATATTCCATCAAGCTATAATATTCCCCAAAATCCTGAGACAATAACTTCTGAAAATGCTGGAGAAGTTTATTTTGCGGAGCCTAACAGAATTGTGCTGTTCTACAAAGACGCTGAAATTAGCGGAGAATACACAAAAATAGGATATTTTGATTATAGTGATGATTTTGTTTCCGCTGTTGAGAATAACCCCGTACTTGAAGGCTGGGGAAATAAAATTGTTGTGATAAGCAAAAAAGATTAAAGGGGTTGATAATATGCAAATTTATATTTCTGAAAATGATTTAATTCAAAACTTAAAAGACGCAGGCTGTGATAATAACACAATATCAGAATTTATAGATTTTTCAAAATCAGAAAAAATAGAAAATGAATTAAATTTACTTTCAAAACAGAGAAAAAATTTGCTTGATAATTTGCACAAAATAGAAAAAAGCATAAATTGTCTTGATTATTTAGTTTATCAAATTAATCAAAGGAGAGGGTAAAATGAATATTAATGAATTTTTAAATCACGTAAACTCAGGACTTCCTATACAAGGTGGAGGGGAAATTCATAAGTATATGAGTGGATTAAGTCAGGAGGCTATGAAAATAACATCAGAGCTTAACAGCTCATATCATACGCCAAAGGAAATATGCGAAATTTTTTCAAAACTTATTGGAAAGCCCATTGATGATACCTTTAGAATGTTTCCTCCATTTTATACAGACTGCGGCAAAAATATAAACATAGGTAAAAATGTATTTATTAATTCCTGCTGCTGTTTTCAAGACCAGGGAGGAATTACAATAGGTGATGGAGTTTTAATAGGACATAAAGCTGTTTTCGCTACTCTTGATCATACTTTTATCCCTGAAAAAAGAGACAGTATGATTCCGAAACCTATTGTTATTGGTAAAAATGTGTGGATAGGAGCCAACGTAACTATTTTGGGAGGTGTAACTATAGGCGATAATTCCATAATAGCCGCAGGCGCTGTCGTAAATAAAGATATACCGCCCGACAGTGTAGCCGCAGGCGTTCCCGCAAGAGTCATAAAATCAATTTATGATAAAGAGGATAATATAAAATTTTGAAAATTCTGTTATAAATAGGAATATAGTCTTTGATCTAAGATAAAAAATTTAAACTCTATAACGGTTATTGAGAAAGGATGAATTACAATGAAAAGATTTAAAAAACAAATTTTATCAGGTTTACTTATTTTTACTATGATTGCGGCTACAGGATGTTCTACAAGTCAGGAACAGCAAAATGATAATGCTGAAGCTCAAACAGAAGTACAGGACGAAACAATTCAACAGGTAAAAGAAGAAGGTGAAAATATGCAGGAATATTATATTTTTGAATTAAGCGATAATGTAAAAAGGACACACGTTAAATATAAAAATCGCTATGGAATTGAACTTGCGGGAGACTTATATACAAGCAAAGATTTAGATGAAACAGGAACATATCCAGCTATTGTTGTAGGACCTCCTTATGGAGGAGTTAAGGAACAGGGACCCGGAGTTTACGCAAATCAGCTTGCTCAAAGAGGTTTTGTTGTTTTAGCGTTTGACCCATCATATAATGGAGAAAGCGGTGGAGAGCCGAGACATATTTCTTCTCCGGAAATTTTTTCTGAAGATTTTAGCGCTGGTGTGGATTATCTTGGTTCTTTAAAATATGTAAATCGTGAACAAATAGGAGCTATTGGAATTTGTGGAAGCGGTGGTTTTGCTCTTTCTGCGGCGGCTATGGATTCCCGTATTAAAGCTGTTGTAACCTCCGCAATGTATGACATAAGCGCTATGGGAAATTCAATGGACAAAGAAAGCAGAGACGCTATGATAAAAAGTATATCTGAACAACGTTGGGAAGACTTTACAAACGGAGAGCCGGCGTATACAAGAAATTATCCTTCAGATGCTCCTCTTGACAAACTTCCGGAAGATTTAACAGGACTTGATGTTGAATGGTGGACTTTTTATGGTTTAAAACGAGGCTGGCATCCAAACTCAGGCGGTTCTTTTACTAATACAAGTATGCTTCCTTTCGCAAACTATTCATTGCTTAATCATATTGACAGTATTTCACCTCGTCCAATTATGTTTATTACGGGAGATATAGCTCACTCAAAAGCTTACAGTGAAACAGCTTATGAAGCGGCGGCAGAGCCTAAAGAGTTGTATGTTGTTCCAGGAGCAATGCACATTGATTTATATGATGATGTGAACAAAATTCCTTTTGAGAAAATTGAGACATTTTTTAAAGACGCATTCAAATAGTTGATACAAGCGGCGGGATATATTTAATTATATTCTGTCGCTTATATAGTATTTACTGATTTTACAGTATAAAAATTTTGGAGGTGTTTATAATGAAAAACTTTACAATATTATTTATATTATTTGTGTTATTACTGAATACTATTGTTATTGCAGATGATTTTAAATACGGCGACGCTGATTCTGATAATATTCTAACTGCTTATGACGCTGCTTTAATTTTAAAAAAAGTTCTTATGAGGGATTATCCGCTTACTATTGAAAATAAAATCAATAATTATATGAAATTTTTAGATGTAGATAAAGATAATATTCTTACAGCCGCCGATTGTGCGATAGTTTTACAAAAGGCGTTGAACAGTGAGTATAAAATGCCTTGTGAAATTATTGATACAACTGAAACAAGTACAGAAACATCTTCGGAAACAACATCAGAAAATTTAGATATTCAAATAAGTGTTGGCGATAAAACTTTTAACGCAGTAATGTATTACAATCCTGCCGCAAGAGAATTTATCAATCAGCTTCCTATGACACTTAATATGAATGAATTGAACGGAAATGAAAAATATTTTTATATGGATACAAAATATTCAGCAAACTATCAAAATGTAAATTTTATTAATGCGGGAGATTTAATGCTTTACGGTAATAATTGTATAGTATTATTTTATGAAAGTTTTGATACATCTTACCGATATACTCCTTTAGGTCATATTGATAACCCGGAAGGGGTTGCCTCAGTGTTAGGAACAGGAAATGTAAATGTAACATTCAGTAAAAAGTAATTTAGATTTGTTCAAAAATAAAAAATCACCTTATTGGATTTATATAGGGTGATTTTTTTATAATTTTAATTATCGAATTTTAAAAGTATACGCTTTATCATAGTTTTCACGATGATAATATTGCGCAATGCCTTGTGTCTGATTATAAACAATACTCCATTCTGTAGTTTCCCCATCATTAAAATTATGTTTGCTTACATTTTCAAGAGCGTTTTTCACTTCTGTCATATTCATAAACGTATTTTGCGACAAGATATTTGTAAGGGTATCAAATCTTATATGAGACTGCTGTGAGCCTATTCCTTGCTTATTGCCTTTCGCAAGATAGAAATTTGTTACAACAGGCGTTTCAGTTATTATCATTTCATTATTTATATATTCTATAGCAACAGATTTTCCTGATATGTCTGATATTGCAAAATGAACCATCATTCCAAGGGAATCGTGCATATCATATTGTTTAAGCAATTCAAGAGCTTCATCAACATTAGCCGCTTTATCAAGAATAAGACGTACCGCCGTAGTTGTTGTAATATCAGGTTTATCTGTATCTTGATTAATGGCTGACGCGTCATCTATATACAAAACTGCCGCGCAAAGTCCTTTTTCATTCATACCATCAAGAGGAGCATACATTGAAACAATAGTACGAATATTTTCAGGCAGACTGTTAAAGTTTTTATAGGCGTTTTGAATAAAATTTGTGTTTACTGTTGAAATTGAGGTGTATCCATTATTGGGTTTTGCGATAAGTACAAGTGCGTTGCAGGAATACCAGTCAAA
>CATJCJ010000601.1 GCA_949738935.1 uncultured Eubacteriales bacterium
GGCGGCGGCCGGAAAGGTGGTCATGACCACGGAGCCGAAATTTATACCGAAGCAGGCGGCACAGATTCAGGTTGCCGATGATCTGGAAATCAAGGTGCGCATGATCGACTGTGTGGGCTACATGGTGGACGGCGCCAGCGGACATATGGAGGATGGAAGGGAGCGCATGGTAAAGACGCCCTGGTCAGAGGATGAGATTCCTTTTACGCGGGCGGCGGAGCTTGGAACCGAAAAGGTGATCCGCGACCATTCGACGATCGGTATTGTCATGACGACCGACGGTTCTATTACCGATATCACGCGGGAATCCTATGAACCGGCGGAACGACGCACGGTGGAGGAGCTGAAAAAGAGCGGTAAACCTTTTATCGTCATCTTAAATACCAACAAGCCCTACAGCGACAATTCCAAAGCGCTGGCAAAGACGATGATGGAGCAGTACGGCGTGGCGGTGCTGCCGATGAACTGTGAACAGTTACATATGGAGGATGTGAACCGTATTCTCGAGGAGATTTTGTATGAATTTCCGGTGAGCCAGCTCAATTTCTATCTGCCAAAATGGGTGGATATGCTCGAGATTGACAATCCGGTAAAGCAGCATCTTTTAGCCCATGCAAAAGGGCTTTTGGAGAAGGTGACTAATGTGCGGGATTTCCGGGAGCTTGCGCTGCCGGAGGCGGACGATTACGTGAAAGAGATCCGCAAGGAGGGCCTGCGCCTCTCGGACGGCGTTGGCGCGCTACGCATGGAGGTTGACGACAAATATTACTATGAAAATATCAGCCAGATGGCGGGGGTTGAGGTAAAGGGCGAGTACGAGCTGATTTCTCTTGTGCGTGAGCTTTCGATGAAAAAACAGGAATTCGAGAAGGTTGCCGAGGCGATGCAGTCGGTGAAAATGCGGGGCTACGGCGTGGTGACACCGACCCTTTCCGACATCGATATGGAGGAGCCGCAGCTCATGAAGCACGGCAGCAAATACGGTGTGCGCATGAAAGCCAGCTCTCCCAGCATTCACATGATCCGGGCGAATATCGAGACCGAGATCGCGCCGATCGTGGGAAGCGAGGAGCAGGCGAAGGATTTGATCAGCTACATCAAGGCCGGAAAGACGGACGACGGCGGAGTCTGGAATACAAACATTTTCGGAAAGACCGTGGGTGAGCTGATGGAGGACGGTATACGAAACAAGATCAGCCGCATGGACGATGAGTGTCAGATGAAGCTGCAGGATACGATGCAGAAGGTGGTCAATGACAATAATGGCGGGTTGGTGTGCATTATTTTATAGAAGTCGAAAGCTTTCGAACGTAATTTTATATCGTCTTTGAATAAAACTCAAAAACGGCTGTTCCGTGCATTTGCGGGGCAGCCGTTTGACGCAGTATACATATAGGAGGTTTTCTTTGTGCGTGCCTTTATATGCGGAAGGATGTCAGGCGAGCTTTGCTTTCACCTCACGCATATCGCTCTCCAACATGCGAACCTTGATGGCGAGCATTTCGACCTCATAATTGGGTCTTGACGCTTCGTGTAGGACGTTTGGCCTCCTTTGGTGTGATAGGCATCGCCTGCTCTTTCAAATTGATCGTGCGTTTCCCCGGCAAATGAAGATGATGCCAGTATAGCAAAATTTTTCACAGATGTAAATCCTGTGTTGTACGGCCTGGCGGCAAAAACGGGAACAGTTTGTCCTCATTCAATTATGACTTTTTCATGGGAAATAATCCCATGATGTATTTCCTGATACAGCCTCACATTGACACCGGCGCTGACGGCGA
>CATJCJ010000602.1 GCA_949738935.1 uncultured Eubacteriales bacterium
AGATTTCTATGACAAAAATAAAATATATTATAAAAAGAATTATTCATATGGATTTTGGTAACTTTTTTCGCGTAATGAATGAAGTACATAGAAAATCAAAAAAAAGTAGAATCACTATTTTCTTTGATATGATTTATTGTGGATTTGAATACCAAGCAGGTTATATGGATTATGCATTGTTTGAAATGTATCAAATGAATAAATATGAACGAAAAACTGTGATAACAAGAGGAATAAATAATAGTTTTATGGTGAAATATAATGATCCAAAATTTATTCATATTTTTCATAATAAAGTAGAATTTAATAAACATTTTTCAAATTATTTAAATCGCGATTGGTTATATTTAAATGGGAAAAATAAAAATGAATTTGCTGATTTTTGTTTAAAACATCATAATATTATTGTAAAACCAGTTGGAGCACAATGTGGAAAAGATATTGAAAAAATTGATGTATTAGATCGAAAGCTAAAAGACTTATATGAAGAATTAATAGAAAATGATCAAACATTAATTGAAGAAGTTGCCATTCAATGCAAAAAAATTAGTGATCTTCATCCATCAAGTATTAATACCCTACGAGTAGTTACATTGCTTGGAAGCGTTGTGGCATGTTACTTAAGAATTGGTAACAATAACAATACAGTAGACAATTTTAATCATGGGGGAATGGTTGTACCAGTAGAATTAGAAAGTGGAAAAATCATTTATCCAGCAATCGATAAAAATGGCCATTTATATGAAGAACATCCTTTAACACATAAAAAGATTATTGGATTAGAAATTCCTAGATTTGAAGAAGTAATAAAACTATGTGAAAGCGCAGCATTGGAAATACCTCAAGTAGGATATATAGGATGGGATGTATGTGTAGGAAAAGAAAAATGTTTCTTTATTGAAGCAAACGAATTTCCAGGACACGACATTTATGGCTTACCCCCTCATCGAAAAAATAATATAGGATTATTACCGTTATTTCGTAAAGCAGAAGAAAGGAAATATGAAGAATGAAAATATTTTTAGGTGCTGATCATCGAGGAGTAGATTTAAGAAATGTACTATTTGAATATTTAAAAGAAGAAGGAATAGAGGTCGAAGTATCTTCACTCCCAAACTCTGAATTGGATGATTATCCAGATTTTGCTTTTGATGTATGTCATAAAGTAATAAAAAATGATAATTCTTTAGGAATTTTAATTTGTGGCAATGGAATTGGTATAAGCATTGCTGCCAATAAAGTAAAAGGAATTCGGTGTGCTAGAGTAATCAATAGCGATGATGCTTTTAAAGCAAAAAATCATAATGGTGCAAATGTAATTGCTTTAGGTGGAATAAGCGATGAAACAGCAAAAGAAATTGTAGATATGTTTATAAGTACCAAAATGGCTTCAGAAGATCGACATTTAAAAAGAATTAATAAAATTAATTTCTACGAAAGCAATGAAGAACATGAATATTAAAGTTTATTTTTATGTCTTTTTTGTTATGTTAAGTGCATATGCTTTAACAGGAGTAAATTTTGATAAAATAATAAAAAGAAATAAAATTTGGGAAACAAGAATTTTAGTAATGACATTAAGCATGATTATGGGATATTTATTAACCAATTTTATTTATGATTTTCTTGATATTTGTCGTATTTTATAAGGAGCAGATATGAAAAATAAAATTCTTTGTGGAATGATTGTTATTTTAAGTATAATATTGATAATTGAAGTTAGTTTAAAAAAGAAAACTAACTTTTCTTTTGAGAGTCAGAAAGAAGAAATAAAAATAGACCCACCTAAAAACGAAACTTTGATAAAAGTACTAGATCCAGATACATCTAAAATTGAAACATTAAATTTAGAAGATTATATAGTCGGAGTTGTATCGGCAGAAATGCCTGCTTCATTTGAATTAGAAGCTTTAAAAGCTCAAGCAATTGCTGCAAGAACTTTTGCTGTTTATAAAATAGAACATTCAAATAATGATTATGATGTAAGAATAGGAGTATCAGATCAAGCCTATAATACTTTGGAGCAAATGCAAGAAAAGTGGAAAGATAAATTTAGTGAGAATTATCAAAAAATAAAAAAGGCAGTAGGAGAAACCGCAGGAGAAATAATGACTTATCACGGCATGGTAATTGAATCTTTTTACTTTTCAATGAGTAACGGTCAAACTGAAAATTGTGAATTAGTTTTTCAGGAATCTTTGCCTTATTTAACTAGTGTCGAATCAAGTTGGGACAATGAATCGTTGCAAAACTATGAAGTGGTAAAAGAATTTTCCAAAGAAGAATTTTGTAATCTTCTAAATATTTCATGCGAAGAAATAATTATAAGTGATATCAACCGTACGAACTCTGGAAGAATTCAAACGATAAAAATCAATGATCAAACGATGAAAGGAACAGAAGTTAGAAAAAAATTAACCTTACGATCAACTGATTTTCAAATCGATATAAACGATACAATAAAAATAACAACCAAAGGAAACGGTCATGGTGTTGGCATGAGCCAATATGGAGCAAATGGTATGGCCAAAGAAGGGAAGAGTGTTCAAGAAATCTTAACTCATTATTATCAAAATATTGAATTTTCAAAAATATAATTGTATAAAAATAAAATTCATGGTCAAACTACGATTAGGAAGGTGAGATCATGAAAAGAAGAAAATTAAAAGGATTTGTATTACCAAGCATTTATGCATTAGTAGTTTGTAGTGTGTTTTTAACAGTGTATTTTTTAAACAATAGTTTGAACTTCAAAGCTCCAGAGATACCAGTTGATCAAAAAAATGTTACAGTAAACGTTGATCATAAAGAGAATAATGATATTTCGGTAATTAGTACTACTCCAGAAAAACCAATCAAACCATTTACCAAGGAAGGCGTTACGATTAGTAAATCTTTCTATAAACAAGAAGATGATACAGAAAATCAACAAAAATCGTTAATTTATTATCAAAATACTTATATGCAAAATACCGGAATACTTTACAGTAGCGATGAAACTTTTGAAGTATTAGCTAGTGTAGATGGCGTAGTAAAAGAAGTAAAAGAAGATGAAATTCTAGGATCTGTCGTTAAAGTAGAATATAATACAAATGTAACAGTAATTTATTACAGCTTAAGTGATGTAAAAGTAACACAAGGAATGAATGTTAAAACAAACGATATAATCGGATCCAGTGGTAGCAATAAGTTAGAAAATGAAAAAGAAAATTGCTTATTATTTGAAGTTTACATAAAAGGAAATTTAGTGAATCCAATTGATTTCTTTGAAATGAATCTAGAAGATTTAGACAAATAAAAAAATACCTCTTATTTAAAATACATAAGAGGTTATTACATTTCTTAAAAGAGGGATCATTTTGAAAAATGAAATTATTATATATATAAGTAATAATATACTAAATTGCTATTTAAAAAGAGAAAAAAAGTATTATACGTGGAATTTATCTTCAAAAATAATGAAATATGGAAAAATAATTCATCGACCTAAATTTCAAAAAGAACTTACATTTTTTTTTAAAAAAGAAAAAATATTAAAAAAATTTCAAAAAAACATATTATATTTCTTAGTCCCACCAAATTTTGAAGAAATTGATAAAGAAATATTAAAATTATCCGTAGAAGATATAAATATTTATGAATTAAAAATAATCAAAGAAAATAATTTATATTCTTTAAGAAAAAATATTATGTGGATCAATTTAAATGAAAATTATGCATATTTAAGTATAAAAACCAATCATCATATGTTAACGATTTTATGGAACAGTAGTCAAGGATATAGCTTGATTGATTTCATAAAAATTCAATTAAAAAATTATCCTAAAATAAAAAAATTGATTTTGATCGGATCAAATCGCAAAATACCTGAAATTTCAAACCAGCTTTTTGTTGCAACAAAAAAAAGAGTTTTATATTATGAAGAATATGATAAATATTTAATTAAAACATTTCTTCGACACAATTTGCTATAAATTGTGTTTTTTAATCATTAAAAAAAATTTTTATGTTATAATTGCAATTAGTAAACAAAAAGAAAGGGTGAGCGATTTGACAAGTTTTGTTGTAGTAGAAGACGATAAAAAAACGCAAGAAGTCATAAAAGATGTATTAAGAAAAGTAGTAATTAGTAAAGATAATTCAATAGAAGTAAAATATTTTACTAGATATTCAAAGGAATTAAAAAAGATTATTAGTGACAATTCTCATAGAAAAGTGTATATTATGGATATAGAATTAGAGACAAAAACAAATGGGATTGAAATTGCTAAGATGATTCGTGAAAAAGACTGGGAAAGTGAAATTATTTTTATTACTTCTCATGATAAAATGTTTGAAACAGTATATCGTAGCGTTTATCAAGTATTTAATTTTATAGAAAAGTTTTATAATATGGAAAGTAGATTAGAAAAAGATATTGAAATGATTTTCCAAAAGAATTTTGATAATAAAATGCTTTGTGTAAGTAATCGCAATGTTGATCTACAGATATATTATCGAGTTATTACTTATATTTCAAGAGACAAAGAAGAACGTAAAATATTAATTCATACTGATACAAATATCTTTAAATTAAATATGACACTAAATGATATTATGACATTACTAGATGAACGTTTTATTCAAACTCATCGAGCTTGTATAACGAATCGTCAAAGAGTTCATGAATGGAATTGGCCGAAAAGTTACTTTGTATTAGATAATGGCGAAAAAGTGGAATATCTTTCTAAAAAATATAAAAAGGAGGTTGAGAAATAATGGCAGATTTATTATATTTATTCTCAAGCTTCATAACACAAATAGTATATACCATTATTTTTGGTAAATTAGTTTCTAAAAAGCTAAAATGGAAGATTAGCTTGTTAGTACTTTATATAATAGTTTCGTTTATTTTAGTTTATAGTGAAAAAATTCTAATTCAACCATTTACAGTAATTATTTCAATTATCTATTTTGTTATTTTATTTAAACTTATTTTTAATGTTAAGCTGAATGAAGCAATTTATAAAACAATATTTATTTGGCTTGTAGCTATTACGTTTGATTTCATTATTATGTTACTAATGGGTGCTTTTGATATTGAAAATCTAACAATAGATATTAATTATTTAAAAGGAATTTGTACGCTTAGTTATCAATTATTTTTATATTTGATTATGTCAAGAGAAAAAGTAATTAAATTATTTCAAAAATTATATAAAATCTTAATAAGAAATCAATTTTATTTAAAAACAATTCTACTATTAGGAATTATAATCTTCTGTGGAACTTTATGTAGTTTAAATTTAGATAAGGTATCTTATAATTTAATTATTTTCTTAACCTTAATTATAATTTTTATTCTATTTATTTTTTATATTGTTAATGAATATAATATTTATACATTGAAAGAAATGAATCAATTTTTGATCAAAAACAACGAGTTTTACTTAAATATGGTAAATGATTATAAGATAATGCGACATAATATCATCAATCAACTAATTGGGATTAAAAGTGTTTCCAATAAAAAATCTAGAGAATTAATTGATGATCTGATACAAGAGTACAATAAAAGTTTTCAGGGTGTACAAGGAATGCAAAAAATACCTGTAGGAATCAATGGTATCGTTTATGAGAAAATATATAATTACAATTGTGTTGAATTAAACTTAGGAATTGAAAACAATATTGAATCAACAATCATGGATAATTTAACTGCAAGAAGTTATAATTTATTATGCGAATCGCTAGGTGTTATATTAGATAATGCTTTAGAAGCTGCTTCTCAAAGTCTCGACAAAATAATAGCTATAAATATGTCAGAAACAGAAAATTTATATAAAATAAAAATTGTAAATACATTTAATGACTTGCTAGATTTAGATGAGTTAGGAAAATTAAATTATACCCAAAAGAAAACAGGGCATGGTATTGGATTATTTTCCATTATGGGAAGAAAGAAAATAAAGATAAAAAATACAATTATAAACAATCACTTTCATAGTGAAATAACCATTGAAAAAAAGAAAAAATAAAAAAAAGATCATATGGCCTTGATCTTTTTTTGATTCTTATAAAATTTCTTCAGGTGCTACTGGTTCATCAAAAAATAAGAAAGCACAAGCAACTGTAGGAACATTAGCAAATAAATCTGCAACTCCAGATAATACACTAGCAAAAATATTCAAGACTTTTCCCTCCTTCAAATTGAATTTGTTTAAATATATATTAACAATTTAAACCATGATTTTGTAAATACGTCTTGTAATTATGATAAGGCGTATTTGTAATCCAATAAGTAATTGGATTAATTGTGATTGATTGTACTACAAGGGAATAACAGATCGTATTGATTATTAATTTGTGTGGAAACAAAAAGCTAACGATCAAAAAAGCAATACATACAAGACAAGCTTTTATTTTTTGCTTTTTTCTAACCTCTGCACGAATTAAAGGTGTCGAAGGTGTATCTGCTGGAGCCCATAACAGAAATGAGAAAAATGCAAATAACCAAGTACCCATATAAAATAAGTTAGGCATCTCAGCATATCGGATAAAAAAACATCCACCAAGATAAATTGGAATAGTCGTGATCCAACAAATCCATGTTGATCTTGCATGCAAACCATAAGTATATCTTCGAGCTAAGGAGTAAATTATACATAAAAACAAATATTCTTTTAATAGTCCGCAGCAGTAAGTAACGATAAATAAAAATATTGCTTTTGTAAGTAAATTGTAAAATGCCTCTAAACCATATCGAATTCTTATAGTTTTAATTTTATCGCACTCTTGATAGCGAGCAATAAAATGGTATCCTTTTTCTACAAACTTCTTTTTCACAAATGAATCCTTTCTTGTAATACAATTGCATTATAAACGAAAAACAAGTAAAAAAATTGAATGTAGCTTGAAGAATAGAAAAATAAAATCGAAAAGAAAATTTTGATTTTAGAAGAAAAGTGAAATGATATTTCAGACATATTTTAAAGAATTTCGAACAAGAAAAGTATTTTAGCAATTTTTTTCCTGTATGGTAGTTGTGTCGTGAGTTTATAAAAGACAAGAATTTAAGAAGATAAAAATATTGTCGAATGGTTTATGTTGTACTTCCAATGAACTTCATGATAAGGTAGTAGCAGCAGTAAATAAAGAGTAAGAAGGAGAGGTGTGAATGTTGCGCGGTAAAGTAAAATGGTTTAACAATACAAAAGGCTATGGCTTTATAGAATATGAAAATTTAGAAGACATTTTTGTTCATTATTCTGCAATTGTTAAAGAGGGATATAAAACGTTAAAAGAAGGCGAACTTGTAGATTTTAAACTTATAGAGACATCAAAAGGTTTACAAGCTATCGACGTAACAGAGACAATTTTAGCTACTGTTGAATAACAGTAGTTTTTTTGTACCTTTTTTGTTATACTTAAAATAGGAAGGTGAAAATATGAAATTAAATATCAGAGGAGACAAAATAGAAGTTACAGAAGCCATCAAAAATCAAGTTATGGATAAAATAAAAAAATTAGACAACTATTTTGAAAATCCAAATGAAATTACAGCACATATTTTAATTCGTGTAAATGGATTAAATCAAACCATTGAAGTAACAATACCAACCCAAAAATTCACATTAAGAGCAGAAGAAACAATGGAAGATTTATATGCTGCAATTAATGTAGTAGTTGATAAATTAGAAAGACAAATTAGAAAAAATAAAACGAGATTAAATCGTAAGTATAAAAATAATATTTCTGAAATGAATATGAACTTTGAAGTTCCAATGGAAGAAGAAAAAGAAATGAAAATCGTTCGTCGAAAAAATTTTGAAATGAAACCAATGGACGAAGAAGAAGCAATTCTTCAAATGGAATTATTAGATCATGATTTCTTCATTTTTAAAAATGAGTCAGAAGGCTGTACTTCTGTTATTTATAAAAGAAAAAATGAAACTTACGGAATTATAAATGTAAAATAAGAAAAGCTGAAAAGTTTTTCTTTTTTTTACAATCCAAATGCGGTAAAATAGCACTACTTGAAAAGAGGTTTCTAGGAATGGAAAATAAAAATCGGATATATCGTGTGAATAAAAAAGATAATCGCCTTTATTATTATGATAAAAATACAAAGAAAAGAGGCTTAGCAAGTAAAGAAGAATTGTTAGCTTATAAAAAGGAACTACAAGAAGAATTGAAAAAAGAAATGAAAATAATTGGTTTTTCAATTTTATTCTTATATGGCGCTGGTCATTTTTTAACCAAAGAAATCGATGGCTATACTAACATACAAGCAGTAAAAACAAGGATAGAATGTTTTTTAGATCGTGAAAATCAACCGGAAATTCTTGATGAAGAAATAAATAACTACCTGAAACGCTTTCAAAAAGAAGAATTCATACCGATATATAATTATTTAATGGAACATTATGCAAGCCGTTTAACGGTATCAGACATGCGAAAAACATTTGCATTATTTTCTAATGATTATCAAGCTTTAACTCAAGAAAATAATTTAGTTTCTGATTGTATCAATAGTATTACAGCCGCAAAGAATAAAGAGTACATAGGAAATATTCGTTTATCTATTATCTGTGATATAGTTGGAGAAGAAGATGCAATTTATTGGCTTTTAACAAACCAAGAAGATATGGTAATAAATTGTCTTCAAGAAAAAACTGGACGTTCAAAAGATGAAATAAAGTGCTTTTTATTAGATTTATCTCGGTTAAATAAAGTGATTCAGAATATGGATGTAAATAAAAACTACGAGTATTATAGTGTCAGCAAAGCATTAGTAAGTACTTATGATCGAGTTCCCATAGAAAAAGAATTATTACTTTCTTTAATGTTAAAAGAAGAACCAGATTTTATTCCAGTTGGATCCTTTCAAACCAGAAAAAATGATTTATACCCAGTTAGAATTGTAAAAGATCCTTTAAATAGCACAGTAATTGAAGTACCAAAATCTATAAACTCAGCATCAGATATTCAAAAAATTTTTGATATAATGGCCATTAATGCATGCAAGGAAGCGATAGAATCAAATCATGAAACAGTAACTTTGTTAAGTTATCTTGAAAGAACAAGCTCTTCAATGTTCTCTTACTATGATAATTTAGAATCAGATAAAATCAAACAATCCTATATTACTTATTTAAATGACTACTTAATGAAAAAAAGCATTGATTTAAACACATTATTATATGGAATAGAAAACAAAGATGAGAAAGCAATATTTACTTATTTGGAAGCATATATAAGGACATTTGAAAATAGTGAAGTTTCCATAAAACGTATCTGTGAAGTAAATCATATTATAGAATATTTTCAAAAACAAGCATCATTGGAAAAAGGTGAGAAAAAAATATATTTAAGACAGTTACTAAATGAATTTCAAAACGTGATTGTGGAAGATTTAGAACTGGGAAACGCTGAAGAATATAAGTCTCTTGTTGGTAGAGACGATGTAAAATTTGAAAGAATAGATAATAAAACACAGTTACCTCAACAAATAAATTATAAAGTAATAAAAGTAAAATCAGAAAAGGCAGAAGAATATTTTTGGGAGGTCAAAATTCCAAAATCAGATATAGAAATCACTCCAATTTTATTGGTATATTATCCAGATGGAACCGTAAAATTAGAAAATTTTAACGCTTTTTTCATAAATGCCAAAATAACAGAAACAGATTCTTATATTAAATATGAAAAAAGAGCCGACGGAGAAGAAATTTTTATTTATAATTTTTTAGAAACATATTTAGAAAAGAAACGAAAAGGAATTCAGAGAAAGAAAAATCCATCTTTAATGTAAAATAAGAAATACTTGGTTATTATGGGTATTTCTTTTCATTTGCAAAAAAATGCGATAAAATATCACTTATACTATAAAATAAAAAAGAAAAATACTATTTTTCATAAGATTATGATAAAATACATGTGATGGAGGGTAGAAACTATGGGATTTTTTAGAAAATTGATAGATTCAGAATACAAAGAATTAAAGAGATTTGAAGCGTTAGCAAATGAAGTAGTAGCATTAGAAGAAACAATGGCTAACTTATCAGATGAAGAATTAAAAAATAAAACAGTAGAATTAAAAGAAAGACTTGCCAAAGGAGAAACTTTAGATGACATCTTAGTAGAAGCTTATGCAGTAGTAAGAGAAGCAGATTATCGTGTCATTGGAGAAAAACCATATTTTGTTCAAATTTTAGGTGGTCTTGCTATTCATTTTGGTAACATTGCTGAAATGAAAACTGGTGAAGGAAAAACTTTAACGGAAACAATGCCGGCTTATTTAAATGCCCTAACTGGTAGTGGTGTTCATATTGTTACCGTAAATGAGTTCCTTGCCAAACGTGACTCAGAATGGATGGGGAGTGTTTTTGAATTCTTAGGTTTAACCATTGGCTTAAATTTAAGAGAGATGAGCCCAAAAGAAAAACAAGTAGCATATAATGCCGATATTTTATACTCAACAAATAGTGAAATAGGATTTGACTATCTAAGAGATAACATGGTAGTTCAAGCTTCCGATCGTGTTCAAAGACCACTAAATTTTTGTATTGTCGATGAAGTAGATTCCATTTTAATTGATGAAGCCCGTACTCCGCTAATTATTTCTGGTGGAAAATCAAATACAAAAGATTTATATCTTGATGCCAATCAAGCAGTACAAGGACTTGTGGAAAACGAAGATTATGATTTTGATCCCAAAACCAAAAGCACTTCTTTAATGGAAAAAGGTGTTGAAAAAGTTGAAAAATATTTTCATATCAAAAACTTATATGATTTAGAAAATTCAGCTTTAGTTCACCATGTTAATCAAGCTTTAAAAGCAAACTATGCATTTAAAAAAGATGTTGATTACGTAGTTGATAACAATGAGGTTATCATCGTAGATCAATTTACAGGACGTTTAATGAAAGGTCGTCAATTTAGTGAAGGATTACACCAAGCAATTGAAGCCAAAGAAAATGTTAAAATTAATGAAGAAACAAGAACAATGGCTACGATCACGTTCCAAAATTTATTTAGAATGTATAAAAAATTATCAGGAATGACTGGTACTGCCAAAACAGAAGAAGAAGAATTTAGAAATATTTATAACATGTATGTTATTCAAATTCCAACCAATAAACCAGTAATCCGCGAAGATAAAGCAGACTTACTTTATTCTAATATGGCCGGAAAGTATGAAGCAATTGTTGAAACAATTAAAGAAATTCATAAAACAGGACAACCAATTCTAGTTGGTACCATATCAGTAGAAGCAAATGAATACTTAGGATCTTTACTTACGAAAGCAAAATTAAAACACGAAATATTAAATGCCAAAAACCATGCTCGTGAAGCAGAAATTATTGCCAAAGCTGGTGAAAAAGGTGCCATTACAATTGCTACTAATATGGCAGGACGTGGAACCGACATTAAACTAGGAGAAGGCGTAAGAGAATTAGGTGGACTTTGTGTTATCGGAACAGAACGCCATGAATCTCGTCGTATTGATAACCAATTACGTGGTCGTGCAGGACGTCAAGGAGATCCAGGAATGAGTCAATTCTTTGTTTCATTTGAAGATGAATTAATGCGTCGTTTTGGAACTGATAAAGTAAAAAGAATGGTAGAAGCCCTAGGTATGGTTGGAAGTCAATCAATTCGCTCTAAATCATTAACAAGAAGTATTGAATCTGCACAAAAGAAAGTAGAAGGAAATAACTTCGATATGCGTAAGAGCTTACTTGACTATGACAACGTTGTAAATGAACAAAGACTAATTATTTATGATAAGAGAAATGAAGTCCTTGAACAAGAAAGCATTCATGAGAATATCAAAGAAATATTTAAAAATACAATTCAAAATATTGTAGAAAGTCATATAGCTCCAGAAGGCTATTTAACGGATAACGATAAAAAAGAAATTATTGAATATATCAATACAAATTTTATAAAAGGTGAAAAATTAACTATAGAAGAATTAAATGATAAAAAAGAAGAAGAAATTATCGATTTATTATTTAATAAGATTAACACCGATTATGAAGAAAAAATTAAAGATGCTCCTGCTTTTGAAGAATTTGAAAAAGCAATTACATTACGTGTAATCGATTCATTATGGGTTAATCACTTAAATGAAATGGAACATCTAAAAGATGGAATTATGTTAAGAGGATATGGTCAAACAAATCCATTACAAGCATATACCATGGAAGGATATGAACTATTTGAACGTCTATTAAATAAGATTGATAGTGAAGTTGCTCAATTCTTATTAAAAGCAGAAATTGAACAAAACATTGAAAGAAAACAAGTGATACAAGGATCTGCAAATGATGGAAAAGAAAAAGTAGGTCATACCGTTAAAAATGATAAAAAAGTAGGAAGAAATGACCCGTGTCCTTGTGGTTCAGGTAAGAAATATAAGAATTGTTGTGGTATATAGAATTTAAACCCTTACAAATAGTCTATGAGCAATTCAAAAATGAAAAAAATATTATAAAATAGAAAAAATTATGAATTTTGTTTGCAAAAAATGAAAATAACAATAATATAGTAAATAACAGAAATACTATATATACTAGATTTACTTCAACTTGTGGTTCGGGAAAAAAGTACAAACAAGGTTGTGGAAAGTGAGTATTTATAAGGGTTTTGAGAGAATTTGAAATTTTGGAAAATTAGATTTTGTCCACCAAATAAATAAAAAGTGAT
>CATJCJ010000603.1 GCA_949738935.1 uncultured Eubacteriales bacterium
AAGAGTTTCTTATCTCGAAAGGATTTATCAAACAGGGACTTGAATTCATTATTCCGCTGAATGAGGCTGACAAAAAGACGGTTGTAAATTTTATAAATACGCTCTACAGCAAGCAGTATCTTATAAACAGGTCTGTCGGAATGACGGCGCTTGATATTTCAGAGGATTTTGTCAGCGAAATCACCGATAAGGAAATATCGGAAATGGACTTTGATAAAATTAAAGGATTTAAAATTAATGATAATAATTTTGTATTCACCTACCCCGACATTAACGGCGGAGAAAAGCTGAAAGCCTATATAACTATGATTTGCATGGCATTCGCTAAAGCGAGAGAGTGCCAAAGAGCAAGAGCTAAGCTGATAAAACCCGAAAACGAGAAATATTATATGCGTACTTGGCTTATCCGAATCGGACTCGGCGGTAAAGGCGGTGCGGAAACAAGGAAAATTCTGCTCCAAGACTTAAAAGGGCATTCGGCTTTCCGCACAGAGGCTGAAATCGAAAAGGCAAAAGAAAAATACAGGCAGAAAAAAGGACAGTAATGTACACAATCACCGCCGTAAATAAGCCTTGATGTTTGGTACATTTATAGCGGGAAAATGACTGGATATAAGTGTGTTTCAGAGGTAATATGGGTACAACGAAAGGCAAAGGAAAGCCTTAAACGAAAGGAGAAACACACGATGAAAACATTAAATTTTGGAATTGAGATTGAGCTTACAGGAATTACAAGAGAAACGGCGGCAAAGGTTATAGTGGATTACTTCGGAACAGCAAGCCGATACGAGGGCGGAACATACCGCACTTACACAGCAGAAGACAACAAGGGCAGAACTTGGAAAGCAATGTACGACTCAAGCATTAGAGCAGAAAGGAAAAACGGCGCACCCGCAAGCGAGGATTACAAAACCGAAGTGGTAAGCCCGATTTTAACCTACGACGACATTGAGGATTTGCAGGAAATTGTAAGACAGCTCAGGCACAAGGGAGCGGTCGCCAACACCTCAACAGGAATTCACATTCACGTCGGAGCGGAGAGATTCACACCGCAGACCTTACGAAATATAGTAAACATCATAGCGAGCAAAGAGGATATACTCTACAAAGCGTTAGACATTAATCAAAACCGCCTCCGCTACTGCAAAAAGGTGAATGAGGAATTAATAGATATGATAAACAAGAAAAAGCCAAAAACAATGGCGGAGCTTGCGGATATTTGGTACACAAGTCAGGGAGCGGATTACGAAAGAACGACACATTACAATCAAAGCAGATACCACGGACTTAACCTTCACGCTACATTCACCAAAGGCACGGTTGAATTCAGACTTTTTAACTCAACAACCCACGCGGGCAAGATAAAAGCCTACATACAATTCTGCCTTGCGGTCAGCCATCAAGCCTTAACACAGAAAAAAGCCTCGGCAAGAAGAACAACAACCGATAATGAAAAATATGCGTTCAGGTGCTGGATGTTAAGATTAGGATTGATAGGCGACGAATTCAAAACCTGCCGGCTTCATTTTCTGAAAAACCTTGAGGGCAATTCGGCTTGGAGATAAGGGTACAGCCTTATGCCGAACCTATCGACCGCTACGGCGGTCTTTAGGCAGTAGAAGGGTATACCCTTACACAAATCGAAAGGAGATTTTTAAAATGAGATATTATATCGCTTACGGAAGTAACATGGACGAAAGGCAAATGGCGTACCGCTGCCCAAACGCAAGGCTTGTGGGAACAAGCGAAATCAAGGGTTATGAGCTGCTTTTTAAAGGTTCAAAGACAGGGGCATACGCGACGATTGAAAAGAGAAAGGGCTCGACCGTTCCCGTTTTGGTTTGGAAAATAACCGAATCGGACGAGGTAAGCCTTGACCGCTACGAGGGTTTCCCCTCTTTCTACTACAAAAAAGATTTGGAAGTAATCGTAAACGGGGAACGGCTTACCGCTATGGTTTATATTATGGACGAGAGCCGAAAAATCGGTGTTCCGACAAATTCCTATTTTGATATTTTGGACTTGGCTTATTGGAAATTCGGATTTGATTACAATATTCTTGAAACGGCTTACAATAAATGCTGGGAGGCAGTCCACGGAAAAATTAAGGTGTAATAATCACGATTTAAGCCCTTGATATTTGGTACATTTATTATTCCGAATTGACTGGATATAAGCCCCTTTCAGAGCTAATATGTAATCACCGAAAGGGAAAAATTTAGGAGGAATTAAAAAATGACAAACCGTGAAATTGTAGAAAGGCTTAAAAAAGAATATCCTATTGGGGCAAAGGTTGAGCTTGTAAAAATGGACGACCCGCAAGCCCCGTCAATAGGAACAATCGGAAAGGTGAGTTTTATAGACGATACGGGTACAATCCATGTAAGCTGGGAAAACGGTTCAAGCCTTGGGATTGTCTACGGTGAGGACATTTGCCGATTGATAAAATAAACTGATATAAGAGCTTCGACTGAGGCTCTTTTCTTATGCCATAAAAAGGGAGGTGCTGAAATGGCGACAAGAGGACGAAAGCCGAAGCCTACGGCTTTAAAAGAGCTTGAGGGAAACCCAAGCAGAAGAACACTAAACGAGAATGAGCCAAAACCCCGCGCGGCTGTTTCACCCTGCCCTGATTGGTTAGAGGACGAGGCAAAAGCCGAATGGGCGAGAAC
>CATJCJ010000604.1 GCA_949738935.1 uncultured Eubacteriales bacterium
GGTTGTAGCGAAAAACTATCTGACAGAGGATGAATTATCTGCAATGGCGAGGATTGTCAATGCCTATTTGGATCTTGCGGAATTGCGGGCAGAAGAACAGATTCCAATGACGATGGAAGACTGGGCAGAGCAGTTTGAAGGAATTTTACGGTTATCTAAAAAAGAAATTTTAACACATGCGGGAACAATTTCAGCAAAAATAGCAGAACAGCATGCGCTGAGTGAATTTGAAAAATATCGTGTGAAGCAGGATCTGTTGTATCAGAGTGATTTTGACCGTATGTTGTTGGAAATGGAGGATGAAAGTTACAATGCGTGAAAATTATAGGAGTTTTTTTATATTGGACAATATTTTAAAAGGAGAGGCTCCTGTGTTATGGAATATGTTTTTTCAATAATGGATGAGTATTTGATTAATTTGGAATGTCAAAGATTTATCGGTAAGATAATTTAATATGATTGCAAGAATAGACAAGGAGAAATTAATGAATACAGTAGATGATAAGTTAGAAGAAATGAAACAGAATTTAAGGGAGAAAGGAAAGCGTCCGATTTTTTTATCGGTTCAGGTTTGTCCAAGAGATATTTGAAAACACCAAGTTGGAAAGAGTTATTGGAGGAGATTGCCAAGAAAGCTAGCTGTGATTACAAAGAAATTGAAAAAGTATGTAATGAAGAATATGAAAAAATTGCGCAAGAATTAGAATATTATTGTTTTCGAAATGCTGATGATGAAACATTTGAGGGAAACGGAAAAGGTCATAGGCACATATTAAGAGATTATGTTGCCAATATTTTGGACAAATGTAAGGAGGAATATAAAGAAAAGATACCATTGGGGAAAAGTGATATATTTAATGAAGAAATTAATAATCAGTTAGAGAAAATTGGAAATTTGAGCAGCCTTGATAAAATTACCGAAATTCAAAATTATGCAGTGGAATATGATGGTATAGCTAAGAAAGTAAAAAGTTATTCGGATGACTTAAAGAATTTAAGAGAAATCACAGAATTGTGCAAAATTAGTCCTAAAGCAATTATTACGACCAACTATGATACTTTGTTAGAAGATATTATTTTTGAAAATAGATGTTATAGACGTATAGGACAGGAAAGTTTTTCTGATTGTTATTCGGAAGATTATGACCTTTCTAATCCGGAAGGCAAAATTGACCTATATAAAATTCATGGATGCATAACAAAACCGGACTCTATTATAATAACAAAAGAAGATTATGACAATTTTTTTCAAAAAAGCAAATATTTATATTCTAAAATACTTACTCTTTTTTGGGAATATCCTGTGAATTTTATAGGATATAGTATTTCTGATAGAAATATAAGGGATATATTGACGGTAATGATAGAGATTATGACAGAAGAACAGAAGGAAAATTTTTTAAGGAATATTTGGATTGTTGATTTTGTAGAGCATGAAGAAGATGAATGTGGAACAGATAAGGAAATCGAATTATCAAAGGGAAGAAAAATTAAGGTTTCTTGTTTTCGTCTGAAATATTACCTTAAATTGTATGAAGCAATAAATGGAGTTGTATTGAGTCAGAGTTTTGGGGATTTGAATTTCACTATTTCAGAAAATGTAATTGAACTATTAATTGAACCACTGTACCAACAGCAAAATAAGCTAAAAGTTGTTGTAAGAGAGTTGCTGCAAAATGCTTTGGATGCATGTAAAAAGAAGGGGGTAAATGCCAAGATTAACATAAAATTATTAGAAAATAAGACAGGAGATTGGCTGGAAATAAAAGATAATGGGATAGGAATGGATTTGCAGGAAATAAAAGAAAATTTATTGACTGTTGGTAAGTCAAGTAAAGAAGGCAGTTGTGAAGGACTAGTGGGGAAATACGGAATTGGAATATTATCTATATTTTTAATTGGAGAGTATGCAGAAATATATACGAAAAAGGAAGGGAATGCATTATTGTCCTTTAAAATATATATTCAGGCTGGTAAGAAACAAGTCAATTGGTTAAGGGCAGAGGATAATTTTTTGGAAAAAGATGATATCTCATATACAGTTGTCAAAATTCGTCTAAAAAGTGGTCTTGAGATAAAGAATAAAGAAAATTATATGGAATTGCTGGGTCTGGAGTCCTATATTACAAAAAAAGAAAACACTATTATTGTAAACTATATGGATAAACAATGTGAAATACCGAAACTAAAAAATACGTCAGAATGGTTGGAACAATTATCAGAGAAAGTGAAAATATATAAATTAGAATATAAGAATAATGATGAAGAAAAATTAGAAGATGCGGAAAAGAAACTAAAAAAATAATGGATAAAAAAGGTTTAATACTACATAATGACATGATTTCCCGTGTTGAATATGTTAAATCAGAGTATAGACAATTAAATAATATAGATATTCCTTTTGTAATTCTTGATGTGAAGAGGACGGATGAAGCAGAGAAAGATGTAAAAACAAATTTAGAAAGAAGTAAATTGCAGATTTCTGGAGAGGTAATGAAATCTATTGCTAGAGGAGTTTATCAACTCGAACTTGAAAAAATAATGGAAGTTATTGAAAATGGCCAAAAGGAGTTGGATAAAGATGCATGCAATATTTATGTTATGTTGAAAACTATAAAAAATAGCAGTGATATATGGAGACATAATGTTGA
>CATJCJ010000605.1 GCA_949738935.1 uncultured Eubacteriales bacterium
TATATTGCTTGTGGAGATTTTCCAGCAAGATCTGCAAACTCCTTAATTGTCAAAAGTTCTTTAACAGCCATACTTAAACAGCTCCTTTTGCTTTTGTTTGAATGACATTATATCATATACCAGAAAATAAACCAATAAACGACCTTTTAAGAAAAGTCTTAAATAAATTATCCAACATGTGTTTCTGAGTGATAAAACATATTCACATGAAATACTATTGCAACTATACTTTTACCTTGCTTTAAATAATCATATTTAACTTTAAACATTGTAAGTGCGTTTATCTCTTTACAGGCCGTATCAATTACTCTCGTTTTAAAATTGTTAAAAGATTTATATTTATCCTCGCAAGCGCAGGATTCCCTTAATTCCTGCACTGATATTTCAACATACTCCCCTGTATGCCCTATTAGCTTTGTTTTTATCTTTTCTTGCAATAATTCAAAAATACGGATAGAATATGTTGATTTCATTGTTAAAATATTGTCAAGACTATATTGAGTATAATGTTCCTTTAACTTTATAAGAAAAGGTTTTAAATCATCATTTAACTTTATAGCCACACCAATATCTGAATTATATTCACACCTTGTTACCCATGGAATTTTTACCCATTTAATTTGCTTTTTACTTGCTTTTTTAATAAATACTGGATTTTTTATAATATCGTCTGTTATTGCATCAATGTCACGATACATATTGCTTTCAGATACTTTTAAAAGTTCAGATAATTCCTTGATTGTGATTATATACGGCTTTAGCACTTCATCTTCTGGTATTATTTGCATAATAGCTGCCCTAACCAGCTTTGCACTGTTTAATTTTAATGATTGCTTACCGCCTATAAGGTCATTAGCCTGCACAACATAATTTCCGGTATCAAGGGAAAAATTAAACGATAATTGTCCCTCTACCTGTTTTTTTCCTCTTGCCATTACGTTTTTCCTCTTACAGTAGTGGTATCTGTACCATATCATAAAAGCCACATATATTCAATATATGTGGCTTTTATTTTGTCGAACTATCAATTTTGTGCTTTTTCAAAACTATCAATTTGTGGCTTTTGACTATCAATTTGTGGCTTTTAGAAAATTGTGGATAACTCTGGAAAGCCTTATATTTACTGGGATTGAAGCATGTGGTCCACTCAAAAAAAATGTCCCTAAGTATTTAAAGTAATAAAGTAACACAATTATATATATTTTTTTAAGGGACTCCCGAGACCATCACTCCACAGTTTTTAATATCCATTCTGTTCATCAAAAGGTTCCGAAGAATTTTAAAAATTGCCAAAATATCTCCTTAATGCCGCATCTCACTCCCTGTCCCATGGTCAAATAACAAAATTTGGCCCATATTCGGCCCATATATCCATTTTTATTTTATTAATGATATTTTTTACGTCAAAGACATTAACGTCGAAATATGGGGCAAATACGGAGCTAAAACAGGTATGTAAAAATCTAAGTTCGACACAGATCATTAAAAATCTATACCTGGCATATGCCATTGGCTCTTTTTGCCTACGAAAAGAATCATTACAAAAACAAAAAATATATGCATAATAATGATTTATAATTTAGCCAGTGATAAGTTTTTTATACCGGAAGAAGGTGCTTCTCGATATTCCCATAACTTCCTGAATCTCTGAGACACTTTTGCCATCCTCAAGTAATGATTGGAGTTTTTGTGCCTGTTCTTCTAGTTTTTGAGGATCAGCTTTCCGTCCGGCCCCCCTGGCATTGTGTTGAGTTTTATTAATTAATTTTTGAAACTTTTCTTCTAAAGATGAAACTTGATTTCGCAGGGTTTCATTTTCTATTTTTAAAAAATTTAGTTCTTGTTGAAGGCAATCTGGTGTTTCCGGAGAGTCTTTTAGTTGATTTTGCAGGTTATTACCTGCTTCTTTTAATTCCTTAATTTGAGTTTCAAGGTCATGGATATAGCTGTAATCAGTGAAAGGTACATTTCGAGGATTCCTGAAAACAAACTGCAGATTCCTGTCAAAATCCCATTCCCATATATCACAGTAGGTACGTTCACCGTTGCCTTTGGTATGAGATACAAGAATACGTCCTGTCTTTTCACCTCCGTGTTGAAGTTCCTGCTCTAATGATATAGTGTACCCTTTGGCATATCTGCTTTTAAACGAATATCCTTCGGTTCCAAATGGCTCAAACTCATTTGGACGTACACTGTATGATCTTATCAGTTTTTCAATTTCTTTTTTAGTGATCCATTTTTTAGGAGCAGCCATAAAATATTCCTCCTGGGTCGAAAAGGTAGTGTCAACTTTATATCACCAAAATCGGATCACCCCCAGTGAAATCAGGATTTTTAGGTTCTATGAGCCTTGATGGGTTTTCTGCAAGTAATATAACCGGCAAAAACTAAGGGACGGGGTTCGATTTTTTCATAATATCCGTTTTACACTAATAGTCCAAAAGTATCATTAATTAATTATTAATACTATTATACGATAAACCAATGATGATTTCAATAATTAATTAATGAGATTTCATCAGAGAGAACCCCCATATGTACTGTCAATACTTTCAGGGGAGCTATCCATTCTGTGCTATTTATATTTTTATATCTATCCTGCTTTAACGCATATTTTCAATTTTATATATTATATATAAATTATATAA
>CATJCJ010000606.1 GCA_949738935.1 uncultured Eubacteriales bacterium
AAACGATTATGAAAAACATAATGAGTTACTCGACAGATGTCAAAAAGCAGACGTTTTATATATTGACGATTTTTTCAAAAACGGAAAAGACAAAGACGGTAAAATTCAAAAACCAACATCAGCGGATATTCAGCTTGCTTATGATATTTTGAATTTCAGATACTGCAATTCAAAACTTATAACAATTATTTCAAGCGAAAGACTGCTTAACGACATTTTAGAAATTGACGAAGCAATAGCCGGAAGAATTTACGAAAGGGCGAACAAAGGAGAATTTGTCATCAGCATTGGAAAGGACAGTGAAAAAAATCAAAGAATAGATTTTTAAAAATCCGCAGCCGTAAATTTTGGACTTTAAAATTCTAAAAATACGATTTATAAAAAAATCAGCGAATGATTTTTTATTTTTGCTAAATTGCAAGCAAAGCAACAGGATAGCCTTTTTGAAAATTTCAATATGCCCCAAAATGAATTTTTAGCATTTGAAATCTTTCAAAGTCGGCTTATCTGTTACGGCTTGTTAAGGTAGAACCGCAAAGAAATGCGGTCGGCGGAGCTGACTTTTGCGCAGCAAAAGTTCTGACCTTGCCTTAAAATCTGTTTGTGGAAAATTCCCCAAGCCCCTATTGTTTTACTTCGCAAAAATTAAAAAACGAAAAGAGGAAAAATATGCAGAACAGAACAAGAAATAAACAGATAATTCTTAGATTTACTGAAGATGAAGCCGAATATTTTAAAAATTATAAAGCTAAATCTCAAATTGCGGCGTATAGTGATTTTGTACTTCACTTATTGACCCATTCTCAACTTTTTGTTATTGATACAAAACCGCTTTTAAAGGTTGCGGAAGAAATAAATAAAATCGGCGTAAACATAAATCAAATCGCAAAGTCGGCAAATACAAACGGTAATCTTTACAAAAATGAAATTGAAGATTTACAAAAAAAGATAAATGATATAGATAATATTATTAATAATGTTTTTGCCTCTTTTACCGCCGCTAAAAGAGGCAAAATATAATGGCTTACGTTAAAATAAAAAATATCAAATCAGGAACACATCTTCAGCAAGTAATTGATTATATTTAAAACCCCAATAAAACAGATAATAATATTCTTATATCATCTTATATGTGTTCAACCAAAAATACAGCAAAGCAATTTGAGGAAATCGCGCAATACGCAATACATAAAGGTAATAATTTAGCGGTTCATATTTGTCAGTCGTTCTCGCCGGAAGATAATATTACCCCTCAGCAGGCTCTTGAAATCGGGAAGGAATTTATGAAAAGATTATATCCAAATTATCAGTTCATAATCTGTACACATAAAGACCGAAAACACATACATAATCACATACTTGTAAACGCCGTTGATTTTGAAAATTATAAAAAATTTCGCAACAATCCTGACAATCTTATAAAAATGAGAAATATGAGCGATAAGTTATGCAAAGAAAACGGTCTTTCAATTATTATTCCCAAAGAAAAAAATCAAAGAGAAAAGCTGAGAAAAGATATTGATAGCGCTGTCTATAATTCAAATACCTTTGATGAATTTTTAGGTTATATGCAGTTCCAAAAATATGAAATAAAACAAGGCAAGTATCTTTATTTCAAGAGAGAAAAAAGCGAAGTGTTTTTCAATACAAAACTTTTGGGAACAGCCTATACTGAAAAAAGTATCAAAAAAAGAATTGTAAACCATACAGAGGTTAAAAACCATAAGGTACATATTTACGATGATAAAATCGTGAATATGTCATATCGAAAAAGGCTGAAATTATCTATTGACAATGCTTTAAAAACCGCTGAAAATTATAATGATTTTCTTAAAATTCTGCGGGCAGATGACTACGAAATAAAATTCGGAAAACATCTCGCTTTTAAGCACATAACAGGCAGTCGCTATATCAGAGTTGAAAGTTTGGGAATGGAATACGGCGAGGAAATGTTAAAGCTATATTTCAGTAATAATGAAGAATATCAAAAACTGAAAATGGAAATGGAGGAAACAAAAGTTGATAAAATTATTATTTCAGATAAGGCTTACCAAAACAGATATATCGAAAGTAAAAATGTTGATATTCAAATCCGTATTTTAAATTATCTGAATGAAAAGGGTATTAAAAATATTGAGGAATTAAGAGTGAAAACTGAAAAATGCAAAAAACAAGCAGAGATAAATAATCAAAATATCCAAAACATTAATACTCAAATTTCTGAAAAAGAGGAAATTATAAAGGCTTATCGTATGTATTGGCAATATAAGCCTGTTATTACAGAACTATATAAAATAAAATCACCTGATGAGTGTGAAAGATTTAAGTCTGAAAATCAATATAAGATTGACAGATATAACAAATCTGTTGAGGTAATAAATCGTTCCAAAAACTCAAAAGGTGAACTTCCAAAGGCTGTTGACCTAAACCTTGAAATTGAAAAGCTCGAAACTTTGAAAAATAATATCCTTATGCGTCAAAATAAAGCTAAAGCCGAATTATCGTCTTATGAAAATATAAAATATAATATAGAACATATTTTGGATAATACTCCTGGGAAAGAATACAAAAAGCAGACCACCAAAAGGACAAAATCTCTGTAATAAAATTTTCAATTATAGTGAAAGAACTTGAATAACGGTAAAAAAATA
>CATJCJ010000607.1 GCA_949738935.1 uncultured Eubacteriales bacterium
AAGCGAACTAAAGCAAGCCTATAAAAATTTCACATTCACATAAAAACGACAAGGTTTGCACCCTGCCGTTTCCCATTGCTTATGCGTAAATAATTTCCTCGTTCACAATCTCCCTCGCACACGCCCTTATGTTGCCTAGCCGCCCTGTCCATTGATTTATTATACAATTTTTTATCAGGATAAATATTTATAATGCGGCAGCTTCCTTAAAGGAAGTGTGATTGTAAAGGTACTTCCGCCGCCTTTTGTATCGTTTACGGATATTTTCCCGCCATGTGAATAACAGATTTCTTTGGCGATGGAAAGCCCTAATCCGAAATGTTCCTTGTGTTTTCTGGAAGAGTCAACTTGATAGAACTTGTCAAATATTTTTTCTTTGTCCGAATCAGAGATGCCTATTCCAGTGTCAATTACTTGTATATAGTATTTTTTATGTGAACAGTATATGTTTAGCGATACATTTTGCCCGGAAGGAGTATAAGACAGGGCATTATCTAATAGGATGATAATTGCCTGTTCCATTCTTTGTCGGTCACAGAGGCAGTCATAACTACAATTGCCAGAGATTGATAAAGAAAGGGTAATGTTTTTTTGTTTAGCAATTGTAACATATTTTTCATGTACGGACTTTAAAAGATCGGCGAGATTAACATATTCAAAATCGAAATTCAACTTAGCATTTTCAACTTTTGTAAGACATAAAAGATCTTGTATCAAACGCTCCATTCGGGACATCTCATTTTCCATCAGAGAAAAAATCCGCTTGGTCTTTTGGGGGTCAGGTTTGTTTTTTAAAACAGACAATCCGGTTTTGAATACAGCTAGCGGTGAACGCAGCTCATGCGAGGCAAAAGCGATAAAGTGCCGTTGTTTTTCATCATTCTGTATCACGGGCTTTAATGCATTTAAAGTGAATATATGTGAAAATAAATATAGGATTAGTATGGAAAAAAACCAGATGCCGAAAAAGAGGATACGTTGGTTTTTTACATTAAAGTAAAAGTCTTCTAAACTATATAAATAGATATAAGTTATTTCCTGTTCGCTTTTATATAATTTGGTGTTTGAAACAAGAAATTTCTGATTATCTAATGCATATTCAAAAATTTTTTGATTTATATTGGATGAATTGGTAAGGTTATATGGATTAATTTCTTTATTTTGCAAATATTTTTTTATATCAGATATAAGAGAGAAATCTTTATCAGATAGTATGAGGGAGGAAAGAGTAGCAGGCGTACCATTTACTTCAATATAAAGGATGTTTTTATTTGTAATAAGGTTTCGTATGTACCAATTAATATCAATGCTTTCCGATAGATATAAATCAGAGGAAATAGTATTTATTTTCAAAAGGAAAAGGGCTTTTTCCTGGTCGTACATTTTTTTCTCAGATACATTTAGACAACACAAAATAATAACAAGTACAATTAATGTAGTGGAAAGACAACATATAAATGAGAGTTTGAGTTGGACTTTATGAAACATGCTATTTTCTCCATTCTTCTGTTGGAATCATTGGTACTAGAATTTTCTGGGGAATTTTAAATTAGTTTATTTCAGCATCAGGCAATACCCCTGACGATGTATGGTTACGATATGTACATTCGTGTTTAGGCTGCTTAGTTTTTTCCGGATTAAATAAATATAGTTATCTAAATTGCCATCTTCTATTTCTGCATCTGGTCCCCAGACGTTACCGATGATTTGTGAGCGGGTTAGAACCCGGTTGGAATTTCGGAAAAAGTAAGCCATAAGTTCCCCCTCTCTTTTGGGAAGGATTAAGATGTTATCCATGTGAATTAATTTTGATTCTTTTTCATAGAAACGAATGTCTCCGAATTCAAGGAGGGTGGTAGAATGTTTATAGGTTCTGCGCGTGACACAGCGTATGCGTGCCATAAGTTCGCCGATATCAAACGGTTTTACCAGGTAATCATCGGCGCCCAGATCCAACCCATTTATTTTCTCTATAGATTCCCCAAGGGCAGTTATAAATATTACAGGAGTGTCTACTGTTTGAAGTCGTATTCGTTTTAAGATTTCTTCTCCCGAGAGACCAGGCAGCATCCTGTCCAGTAATATAATGTCATGCGAGTTTTGTAAAGCCAGAGTGAGACCTTCCGTTCCATTATTGCAGATATCAATAGAAAATCCGTTTTCTTCTAATCCGTAGCTCAGCAGCTCCGTTAAGCTTGTATCATCTTCAATAATTAAAATTCTCATAATATTATCCTCTTGGTTGTGGTTTGTTTCGGTGGTTCCCTCCTTAGGACAAATTACTTCATTGGCACCGAAAGAGGTCCTAAGGCATCCTCCCACCTTAGGTGGTTCCCTCCTTAGGACAAATTATACCACAAAAGTTCTCTAAAAGTCCTCTAAAATAAAACTGCTTGATTTAGAGAACTTTTAGAGGACTTTTTATATTTGAATGTGATAGCATAAAGAAAATATGAAAAGAGTGAGGCAAATGGAAAATTTTTTAGATGCTTTTCTATGAACTGATAGAAGAGGCAGAGAGATATGTGCCAACGTCATAATCTCTCGGAATCTTGAGTGATTATAGCCAGTTATCACTGGCAGAGAACATTGAAAAGTTAATATTATCCCAAAAAATAAAAATGGACATGGAAAA
>CATJCJ010000608.1 GCA_949738935.1 uncultured Eubacteriales bacterium
AAGAGCCTTTAAGGCGCAAATAAAAAACCCCCAGTTTTACTGGGGGATATTTATTGCCGACAGTTTTTATGACTTTTACGAGGAGTGATGTGTTATTGATAAATAAATTTGAGTATTATTCAGACCTTGCCGACAGGCAGTCAAGACAGCTTACAGACAGCTATGAGAATTGGACTAATTTTTTGAAAACAGCGGGAAGAATATATAAATATCCATTTAGTGAGCAGGTTTTAATCTACGCTCAGCGTCCCGATATTACAGCCTGCGCCCCTATAAAAATATGGAATAAACCGATGAACCAATATGTTAAAAGGGGTTCTAAAGGTATCGCTCTTATTGACGATACCGGTACAAGACCGCATTTAAAATATGTTTTTGACTATAATGACACGGCTGGAGGAAAAAACTCTAAAAAGCCGTATTTTTGGAAAATGGAAGATGAACACAATGCGGATGTTCTGAGTTCTTTATCAAAATTTGAAATTAAAACAAACGAAAAAGACAGTTTGGAAAATGTTATTTTAGGCCTTGCTAAAACTCTTGCGGCGCGCTATTATAATGATAACAAGCAGGATATTCTGTTTTCCGCAGAGGGAAGTCTTTTAGAGGAATCAGACGAATATAACATCGGTTTAGCCTTTAGAGAAACCCTTGCGGCAAGTTTAGCGTATTGTGTTATGTCACGCTGTAATATGGACGCCGATTCTTATATGGATAAAAAGGATTTTAAAGCGATTTTACTTTTTGATTCTTCTTCAAATATATACACTCTTGGAGAAGCGGTCAGCAAATTGTCTGAACAGCTTTTAAGAGATATTGAAATAACCATAAAAAAATATGAGAAAAACAAGTTATCTGAAAGGAGCGATAATTATGGAAATGAATTATCATCAGAACGAGGATTATCTGATACCGAATATAACTCTGAAAGAAATGACGGAGGATATAGGGAAATACGGAATGCTGAGGAAGAAATACCTCAGAGAACAGAGGGGAATATTATACACGACAATGCTCCTTCAGGAGAAACTTTATCCTCACCTTTTGGAGATAGACAAGACAGCGAACAAGCGACTGGAACAAATGATAGAGGAAATGACGAAACAGTCACCGCCGCCGGACAAGGAAACGAATCAAATGGCTTGGGTGGCTCATATGAACTCACTGAAAGCGGCGGCGGAAGAAGTGATATTCAAGGAACTGATATACATTTAAACAATAATCAGGATATAGATATCGCCGATGATAAAATTGATATTGACGATAATATTAATTCATCATCAGATGATATTGTAATAGTACCTTTATTTCCAACAGAAAAAGAACAAAGAGAAAAAATTATTTCCACAGTAATAAGTCAAGAGGATATTGACAACGCGCTAATTTATTGGAATGGAGATACGGAAAGCAGAAATAAAGTTTTTGAATATATGAAAGAAAACGGTCGTTCAAGAGCAACGGCCATTTTTTTACAAAATGAGTACGGTTTTAATTTATCGTGTTTTATAGTAGAAAAAGACGGAGCGGAGCCAATAAAACTTTCGTGGCAAAAAGTTCAGTTAAGAATAGGTCAGCTTATAGAAAACGGCAGTTTTACGCCGGAAAAAGAAGATATATCAATTACAGAAAACGAAAGACCGTCAGATGAAATTTAGTCTACTGAAACTGAAAAACCGTCAAATGAAATTGAGCCGACTGTTGAAATTGAATCAAATGTTGAAACAGAAAACTCAATGGAGCTTTAAATAATTATGTGTATTCAACAACTTCAGACAAATAATGCAAAGAAGATTTTTTCTACAGCATTTGACAATCCAAATGTAGAAAATCGTAT
>CATJCJ010000609.1 GCA_949738935.1 uncultured Eubacteriales bacterium
TACTTACACAAGAATATATCAAATCAGCAATACTACAGCCAATACCCGAAATAAATCCTGCTTTGGCTCCGTATGTAATACTTCTTTTTATTGTAAGAACCCCAACAACTCCAGCAGGAATACCAAAAATAATTCCAATTGTAATTCCTTTTATAAAATAATTTGCAAATATCATAAGCAACAGCAAGCAGTCAAATTAGTCTCAATTTTACATTTGCAATCAGAATTTTCAACAATAATTTCACCTACACTATCAGAGATAATTCTTCCTGAAACAGGATTTTTAATACTTGTTATTTCTCCTATTACTGTCGCTGTTACATCACTTTTTTCAAATGATAAATCGCAGTCTACCATTTCGCAGTCCTCCAGCACAAGACCTTTTGCGTAACAAAGAGGCTGAGTACCGATAATTTTACAACGTATTAAATGGAGATTTTCTGAATACCAACCTAAATATTCTCCTTTTACAATACTGTCATAAACAGTTACATTCTTACTGTGCCAGAAAGCGTCTTTTGTATTAAGCTCACAATTACGAAAAGTAACATTTCGTACATATTGAAATGAATATTTCGCGTTCATTTTCAAACTGTTAAATTTCATTTCTGAGCATTGCATAAAAGGATATTCTGATATAAGTTCACAATTCTGCATTTTTATATTATGACAAAACCAGCCAAATTCTGTAGAATTTATTTTGCAATCCGAAAGTTCAATATCTTTACATTCACGCAAAGCTTTTATACCGCCTAATTCAGAATTTTTTATTTTAATATTGGTATCATACCAAAGCGCCGCACGGCAGGTTTCAGTCATTAAACATTCACTTATTACCGCTTCGTCTGTATGCCATAAAGGATATCTCAATAAAAAGTTACATTTTTCTATGTTAAGGTTAGAAGTTTCTTTAAGAGCTGATTCTCCGTCAGCGGGTCCCTCAAAAGTACAATTTATAAGCTGTGCGTTATTTATACCATAAAAAGCTCGTTCCTCATCGTGAATTTCATTTGAATATATAGTCATATAAATTTTCCTTTCTGTTTTTATTTTGTTGTATCTTTATTTTATACCTAAAATATTAAAATAGCAAATACTTATATCGAATATAAGTCTATACCTTTAAAGTATATAAAAAACAAATATACAATATAATTAAAAGGCATATTAATCTATTCAATATAAGTAATGGACATTATAAATTCAATATGCTAAAATAAATGTATAAAAAATATAGATGAATAAAGTTCACATTTGTTTTTATTTATATCTAAGGAGGTGTTGCCTGTAAAATACAAAAATGCTGATTAATTTGGATAGAATGAATTTAATGTGATATTTTTTATTACATATAAATACTTTTAGTATATTGAAGGCCTATACGAAAAGTTCTGATTTAAAAGATATTATTAAATTTATAAATACCTAATTAGTCAGCAATTCTATAATAAACTTACTTATAATCTGTTTATAGATAGTTTTTTGCTTTATAATTGACAAATTAAATAAATATTAGGAGTGATTATTTTGAAATCAACAAAAAAATTATTATCAGGTATTTTATCATCGGCTATATTTTTATCATCGGCATCGATTTATGCCGACACACAAACCTCACTTATCCTTAAAATAAACAATCCAATTATGACTGTAAACGGTATTGAAAAAGAAATTGATAGTGGAATAAGTACAAGTCCTGTTATAATAAACGGACGAACATTACTTCCTATACGAGCGGTTATAGAAGAAATCGGCGGAACAGTAAACTGGAATGAGGAAAGACAAGAAATAACTCTTACATACGGACAAGATACAATCCGTCTTGTTATTGGCAATACAACCGCTTACCTTAATGATAACGCAAATGTTCTTGACGCAGCTCCAACAATTATAAACGGCAGAACAATGCTTCCAATTAGATTTATTGCCGAAAGTTTTAATTTTAACGTTGAATGGAATAGTGAAACACAAACTGTAACAATTACTAAAGAAGAAAAGGATTTACTCTCTGAACAGCCAACTATAACCGAATCATCAAATAATACAGTTTCAAATTCAACGGAAAACAAATCAAATAATGAAAACAAATCAAAGGCGTTATTAATAAAATTTGGTCATAACGGAGATACCTTTACTCTTAATCTTGAAAACAACGAAACGGTTGAATATCTTACTGAATTTATTGGAACATCAGAAATGAATCTTCCTGTATATCATTTTGATGACTATGACGGATATGAGTATATGCAGTATTATGATATACCAAGCCGTTATACCATTCCTGCAAATGCAACAAAAATTACTTCCGCAAAAGCGGGAGAAGTTTACTACGCCGATAATAAAGTTATTCTTTTTTACCAAGACGCTGAAATAGATGGAAATTATACTAAAATAGGAATAATCGAAAATACAAATGGATTGAAGACAGCAGTTGAGGAAAACCCTGTGCTTGAGGACTGGGGAAATAAAATAATTTCCATAAGTCCTGCCGATTAATTGGAGGGAATATATGAAAAAACTATTATCAATAATATCTGCTTGTACATTATTGGTATATGGAAGCGTCTGTGTTAAAGCAGACGCTTCTATAAATTATACTGATA
>CATJCJ010000610.1 GCA_949738935.1 uncultured Eubacteriales bacterium
ACAAAATTTAAGGAGGTTTTTCAAATGAAAAAAGAAATAAAAAAATATACAGTAATTACAGGAGCAAGCTCAGGTATCGGCTATGAAACAGCTAAGGCTTTTGCGGCACGAGGGCATAATTTGATTATTATAGCACGAAGATTTAACAATCTGAAATGTTTAAAAGCAGAAATTCAAAAAGATTTTCCAGAAGTCGATGTAATAATAAAAGCGGCAGATTTATCGCTTGTAAAGAATGTTTACCAATTATATGATGAATTAAAAGAATACTCTTTGAAAGTTTGGATTAATAATGCCGGATTTGGAAATTATGAAAGCGTTAAGGAACAAAACCTGCAAAAAATTGAAACAATGCTTAATCTGAATATCAGCGCACTCACTATGTTATCTTCTTTATTTGTAAGAGATTATGCGTATACAGAAGAAACACAGCTTATAAATATTTCTTCCTGTGGAGGATATATAATTGTTCCCAACGCTGTTACATATTGTGCCGCAAAATATTACGTCAATGCTTTTACAGAGGGTTTGGCTTATGAACTGAAAAACAGTAACGCCAAGATGAGAGCAAAAGTTTTAGCGCCTGCCGCTACAAAAACGGAGTTTGGAAAAATAGCTAACAACACAAAGGAATATGACTATGATAAATCTTTCGGAACATATCATACAGCAAAACAAATGTCAGAATTTTTACTTCAATTATACGACAGCAATATGTCTGTCGGAATTGTAGACAGAGAAACATTTGAATTTAAGCTGTCTGAACCGATATTTAATTATGCGGGAAATTCAGCTCATAATCAAAAAATTAATGAATAATACAATATTTGTTTTAAATTTATGAAATATTTTATAGGGAGCGAAAGCAAATGAATAATAAAGAAAATTTAAAATATAAATGTTTATGCTACGGACAGTATACTTTGCCTGTTTCAGCTCAGGAAGCAATAGCCTTTATATGCCCTGTTTGCTGGCGGGAAAATGATGTATTTATAAAAAACGATAATGAGTCAAGCGATGAAAATCACAGATTAACATCAAAGGAAGTGAAAGAAAATTATAAAAAGTTTGGAAAATGTGATAAGTAAACTCTATAATTTATTTTTA
>CATJCJ010000611.1 GCA_949738935.1 uncultured Eubacteriales bacterium
GGTAAACAACAGATATGTTGAGAGAATGACGTTCTTTGGACAGGAGTACAGCCAGGAGGCCGGCGGATCCGGATCCGGTATTATTGTCGGAAAAAATGATACGGAGCTTCTGCTGGTGACGAATTACCATGTGGTGGAATCTGCGGAAGAGCTGACAGTCCAGTTTGTAGATGCCAGTCAGGTTCAGGCGCAGATTAAAGGAACAGATGCTGATAAGGACCTGGCAGTGATTGCAGTGCAGCTTGCCGATATCAGCGGCGATACTATGAGCCAGATTGCAATTGCAAAGCTGGGAGATTCTGAACAGCTTACTGTGGGAGAGCCGGTGATCGCCATCGGAAACTCTCTGGGATACGGACAGTCTGTTACCACCGGAGTGGTAAGCGCCCTTGACCGTGCGATTGCGGCGGACACGATTCAGACAAGCGCTCAATATGAAGATACGGAGATCAATACGTTTATTCAGACAGACGCCGCCATTAACCCCGGCAACTCAGGCGGAGCCCTGATCAACAGCAAGGGAGAGGTTGTGGGGATTAATTCCAACAAGATCGGCGGTTCTGCAGTAGAAGGTATGGGCTATGCAATTCCGATTTCAGATGCAAAGCCGATCATTGAGGATTTAATGACCAAACAGACACGGATGAAGGTGAATGAGGCAGAAAGAGGTTATCTGGGGATTACAGGAGTGGATGTGACGACGGACTCTGTACAGATGTACGGGCTTCCCAAAGGTGTATATGTGTCCAACGTAATGGAAGGAACGGGAGCAGCTGCGGCGGGACTGATCAGAGGAGATATTATTACAGCGCTCAACGGCGAGGAGGTAACCTCTATGGCGGAGCTGAAGGAAGAGCTTGCCTACTATGCGGCAGGAACCACAGTGGAGCTGACCATTATGCAGGGCTCGCCTACAGGCTATCAGGCCAAAACAGTGGAGCTGACGCTGGGAAAAAGTACGCAGTAATCTTTGATGAAACAGAAGAAGCAGCAGATTTCCTTATGTGGGCCTGCGCATAAAAAGAGCAATGTTCGTAAAAGAGCATTGCTCTTTTGCATGATTTATGTTTTCAGCTCATAAATTGTAAAAAGTAAAATTGCGGTTAAAAATGCTTGTATGCATCAAATGCGCGGAAATGAGGAAGAATGAAAATTGCCTGTGCGTGGAGAGTAAAACACGGAATACGGATATTGGCGTCGACAGTAACATTGCTGGCTGTTACAGTGGGTCTGCTTGCGGGATGTGCAAAGGAAAAGGA
>CATJCJ010000612.1 GCA_949738935.1 uncultured Eubacteriales bacterium
CACGACTTAAACGGCAATATAAAGCTGTAATTCTGGTCTGCTGTTTTCTTGCCATATTGTCCTCCAATCCAACAGCAGCAGAAGTTTAAATTATCTTAAATCAATTATATACCAAGCTGAAAATATTGTAAAGTGCCGCTGTTGATTATTTTTCTATAATTATAAAAAAACAGCTTGAAATAAGCATTGTACGGAAATTGTATCAAAACTGTAAATTGTTTTTTAATAAAAAAATGGGCAAGTTATGGGCAAGTTCCTGTCCGTTACATTTGGATAATAATCGGCTATAATTGGGATTACGAGGAGGTGAAGAAAATGAAGATATGCACATTTTCAAACATAATGAAAATAATAAATTATTACATCAGCAAAAATTTTAAAATAAATCAAACAGAATTGTTTACTAAAATTTTTTATCATTTTGCAGACTGTAATTCTGATTTTGACTTTGACAGCGGCAATATTTGCAGATGGATAAACGGTACAAAAACCGTTAGTCCACAAATTTCAATATTTTATTCCAACGAAAAAAACAAACAGCATTTAAGCGTAGATATTGAGGAAAATGTATTTCCCTTTTTGGCAGATGTTTACGCTGTTGCTGATAAAGTTTACAGTCTTGTGGTTGATGATACTACAATATCCTGTCACAAAAAAATTCAGCTTACAAAAAATTATCCTTGTGATGATATTTGTGTCGCTGCTGATTTTTTAGCAGAATGTATAGCCTTTTCTCTCGAAAGAAAATCTGCAAATACATCACAAGAGAGTAGACAAAGCGATATTTCAGAGGCATACAATCAGCTTATTTTTGCTATTGATAATTTTAAAAACTATGCTGATAAAATTATGAGTTTATAAAAAATATGGAGGTAGAAAAATGTATAAAGTAACAGACGAAAAATATGAGAAATTGGGAAATACAACCCGTAAAAAAATTGGAAATACGGTTTATGTCGTCAGAGCATACGCAAATAAAAACGCAACAAAAACCGCACAGGAACTTTTAATGGAAATCGGCGAGCAGAGATTGAGAAAAGACCTTGAAAGCGGAGAATTTTACAGGAGGCTGGCTGATGCAGAACAAAAATTCTGATGGTTTTGGAATTATTCCAAAAGCAGTTATGCTTGACAAAAATATTCACGTAATCGCAAAAGCTGTATATGCATATCTTAGCGTTTATGCTGATAATGATAAAAAATGTTTTCCAACTCGTCAAAAAATGCAAAATGACTTAAATATTTCACAGGATACAATAAGCAAATATCTGAAACAACTTGAAAATTGTGGTTATATAGAACGGTTAAGTGAAAGAAAAAAAGGCAAATTTGCACATAACACTTATAAAATTATTGTTAAGAGTTCCGCTGTCAATTTTAATGATAATGAACCTAAGACGAACAATATTAAAGATTATTACAGGAAAAATATAAACGCCGATATAAAGCCTTTTGAGGAAAAGCAGATAGAACAATGGCTTAATGACGGATATGAGGGAGATTTAATTATGGAGTGTATAAATATTGCTGTCAAAAACAATAAACCCACGTTGAATTATATTTGTGGAATAATCAGAAATCTACGCAAATCAAGTATAAAAACTCTTGATGAATACAATAGGCACGAACAGCAGCGTAAAAGCGAAACAAAAAATAAATTTAGTGAAAACAGTATTGAAAACGAAAAATCAAAAATTAATGGATTGTATTTGTAAACCATAAATGATTTGAACCACTGCGGATTTTAGCCGTTACGGTTCAAATCCTATATGATAATCAAAAATATTTATAAAATCAAATCGAAATAGCGAAATAAAAAAATATAGCCTTTTTAACATCTATTTTGTCTTGTGTTTAATTTTTTAAGGGCAAGACAGCCAAATTACACTATTAAAAATTAAAATTGGATTTAAATGCCTTTACGTCGATTTTAAACCAAAAGAGATTTAAATCGTTACGGATTTTAGCCGTTGCGGTTCAAATCCTATATGATAATCAGAAAATATTTATAAAGTCAAATTGAAATGATGGAATAAAAAAATATAGCTTTTTTTAATATCTATTTTGCCCTACATTTAATTTTTCAGGTGTAGGACAACCAAATAAATATACACTATTAAAAATTAAAATTGACTTTAAGTGTCTTTACGCCGATTTTAAACCAAAATTGATTTAAACCGATACGGTTTTGAACCGTAACGGTTCAAGTCTACACTAACAATACCAATAAATAATATATTATTTATAACGTGAGTTCGACAGAAAATAAAAAAAGTCCATAAGTTTTCTCAAAGTGGTATAATTAAATCATCACAAAAATCAACCAAAGGAGAGAAAACGTATGGACGAATTAATTATATCAGTTTTTTATGATGCTGACAACTTTTATAAAGAATTTGAGTTATATTTAAAAGAGTATTGTTTGTCCTGTGATGAAAAACTGCCGTCAAAAACGCGCGGTTTCCTTACGGAGGCTGAAATTATGACAGTCTGTGTTGTATTTCATTTATCAGGATACAGAACATTTAAACATTATTACAATGAATTAATTTCTGCCAGATATAAGAAATTTTTTCCTAACCTCGTCAGTTACAG
>CATJCJ010000613.1 GCA_949738935.1 uncultured Eubacteriales bacterium
AATGCGTAATGAAATTTATGATAGTTATATTTCATATAATAGCCTAAGAAAATTTTTGGGCTATAATAAAATAACCAAAATAGAGTCAAAAGCAAAAGATATATTCGAAAATATAGAATAAAGAAAATACCGACAAATTAAGGCAATACTATTTAATTATAACAATTCCAGTATTAAATAAAAAAATTTATTTTAATAGAGTGTATCTAAAACTCTCTATTATTAAAACCTTATAAATCTCTAAACAAAAAAATTTAATTGGAATTGCTGTGAATAAAACAAATCTAAATTTATCGGTATTTTTCATATATCAAACCACATTTAGCCCTTTGTCAATAAAGATTTTTTTTACACTTTCAATATCATCTTTTGTGGGAGGAAGAACATCTTTTAATGTATACTTAAGATTTAATTCCTCCCATTTATATTCACCCATTTTATGAAAAGGCAAAACCTCAACACGAGAAACATTTTTTAGTTTTTGTATATAACCTGCCATTTCCTTTATATCATTAAAATCGTCATTTACGGTAGGAACAAAAACAAATCTAATCCATGTATCTATATCTTTCTCATTAAGCCATTCAGCGAACATAAGAGTATTTTTAATACTACTGCCGGTAATACTTTTAAAAATAGAATCACTAAAAGCTTTTATATCCAAAAGCACAAGGTCTGTAAACTCAAGAACTTTTTTAACTTTTTCATTAAAAATATTTCCTGAAGTGTCAATAGCCGTATGAATATCATTTTTTTTACAAAGTTTAAAAAGCTCGTATATAAAATCACTTTGAACAAGAGGTTCTCCTCCCGTAACAGTAACTCCTCCTTGAGAAAATCGCATAAAATCTTTATAGCTTTTAATATCAGAGAACAATTCTAATAAAGATATATCTTTTCCTTTGTTATCACTCCAAGTATCAGGATTATGACAATACACGCATCTAAGAGGACAACCCTTAAAAAAAATAACATATCTTATTCCTGGACCATCAACTGTTCCGCAAGTCTCAACAGAATGAATTTTTGCCTTAATCTCCATAAATCAAGCCTTCTTCCATTAAACAACACTATGGAAAGTTCGATTTATAACATCAAGTTGTTGTTCTCTTGTAAGTTTAATAAAATTAACGGCATATCCAGAAACACGAATTGTAAGCTGAGGATATTTTTCTGGATGGTCCATAGCATCATAAAGAGTCGCGCGGTCAAGAACATTAATATTTATATGATGTCCTTCCTCACTAAAAAAACCATCCATGATACCTGTAAGATTCCGAACTTTCTCATCATCTGTTTTTCCGAGTGCGTCAGGAATTATAGAGAAAGTATAAGATATTCCATCTTGAGAATATTTATAAGGAAGTTTAGCGACCGATTTTAAAGAAGCGATAGCACCCTTAGTGTCTCTTCCGTGCATAGGGTTTGCGCCCGGCGCAAATGGTTCGCCTCCTTTTCGGCCATCAGGAGTACTTCCTGTTTTTTTGCCATACACAACATTTGACGTAATTGTTAAAACAGACATAGTCGTCATACTATTTCTATATGATAACTGTTTTTTAAGTTTTTCCATAAAAGTTTTCACGATATTATAAGCAATTTTATCAACTCTATCGTCATTATTGCCAAAAGCGGGATATTCTCCTTCAACCTCATAGTCAACAGCCAGTCCATCCTCATTTCTTATAACTTTAACTTTTGAGTATTTAATAGCAGAAAGAGAATCTGCCACAACGGAAAGACCAGCTATTCCGCAAGCCTGAGTTCGAAGAATCTCTTTATCGTGAAGAGCCATTTGAAGTCTCTCAAAATTATATTTATCATGCATAAAATGAATTACGTTAAGACTATTCATATAAACTCTGGCAAGCCAATCCATAATCTGATTAAATTTTTTAACGACTTCATCATATTCCAGATAATCAGATTTAATAGGCTCAAAAATCGGAGCGATTTGCTCACCGCTTTTTTCATCACGTCCACCATTTATAGCATAAAGCAGGGCTTTGGCAAGATTAGCTCGTGCTCCAAAAAACTGCATTTGCTTACCAATTCGCATGGCCGAGACACAGCAGGCTATAGCATAATCATCACCCCAATACTTTCTCATAAGGTCATCATTCTCATACTGAACAGAGCTTGTATAAATAGATGTTTTGGCGCAAAAGTCTTTAAAACCTCTTGGTAAATTAACCGACCATAAAACAGTCATATTTGGTTCGGGAGCCGGACCAAGATTATTTAAAGTATGCAAAATTCTAAAACTGTTCTTAGTAACAAGAGTACGCCCATCTTCTCCCATTCCTCCAATAGACTCTGTTACCCAAGTAGGGTCTCCGGAAAAAAGAGAATTATAATCAGGAGTTCTCAAAAATCTTACCATTCTAAGTTTTATAACAAAATCATCGATAAGTTCTTGGGCTGTAGTCTCATCAATAATACCTTTTTCAAAATCTCTTTCAATATAGATATCAAAAAACGTAGAAGTTCTTCCAAGACTCATAGCGGCGCCATCTTGCTCTTTAATAGCGCCAAGATATGCCAAATAAGTCCATTGGATAGCCTCAAAAGTATTTTCCGCTGGTTTTGATAAGTCAAAACCATAGGATTTTCCAAGTTCATTAAGCTGATATAAAGCTTTAATACCTTCATTCATTTGTTCTCTTAAAAGAATGGTTTCAAAATCAAAATTCAGGGGATTTAATATTTCAAGTTCACGTTTTTTCTGTTCAATAAGAAACTCTGTGCCATAAAGAGCCACCCTTCTATAGTCACCAATAATTCTTCCCCTGCCATAGGCGTCTGGTAAACCTGTTATAATTCCCGAATGTCTGGCTTTTTTAATTTCATCATTATAAGCGTCAAAAACTCCGTCGTTATGAGTTTTTCTATATTTACTAAATATTTCGGCGGTATTTTCATCAAGTTTATAACCATATGATTCCAAAGCGTTTTTCACAACCCTGAGACCTCCAAAAGGCATAATCGCTCTTTTCAAAGGTTTATCTGTTTGAATACCAACTATTTTCTCAAGTTCTTTGTCAATATATCCACTGTCATAAGCGTTAATTCCCGATGGAATTTTTGTTTCAGCGTCCAAAATGCCCTTTTCTGACTCTTCTTTCATAAGAGACATAACTTTATCCCAAAGTTTTTTTGTTCTTTCTGTGGCGCTGGATAAAAAAGAAGAATCCCCTGTATAAGGCTTATAATTTTTTTGAATAAATCCTCTTAAATCAACTTCTTCACACCAGTTACCAAAATTGAATCCTTCCCAATATTTTTTAAGATTTTCCATAACAAACCATTATCTCCTTTTAAAATAATTAATAAAAAATGTTTGTTTTTTAACATACTTATTTCAAAATAGCGTAATTACAGTAATTTCATAAGTAATAAAAAATATTTTATATATCTCACAGAACATATCTGAAAATTATAGCAAGCTAATTTTTTAATGATAAATTTTTTTAG
>CATJCJ010000614.1 GCA_949738935.1 uncultured Eubacteriales bacterium
CTTTTTTATGTTCCTATTATGGTGGAGCGGAACACGCAATATCCGAACACGAGATAGTAGCCGTGTTCTGCCCCGAAATGTTGAAGGTAAAGACAATCCGTCTGCCTTTGTCCCCATCATCGTAAACATAAACGGAGTTGACAAGGGTGTCTACCACCCTACGTTGATACTCAAGGTCATTCACGTCACCGCTCTTGAACGAAAGTAGCCAAAACATTATGCGCTCTTTCGTCAAGAGCGGTTTTTTCATTTCCTCTTTGGCTATCTGCCCCTCGATGTGGTTTTTCTCCGACTCAAGCTCCTCAAGACGTTCCTTCGTGGTTGAGGTAATGATACCTTGTTCGATGGCAGTCATGAGGTTCTTTATTTTCTTCTTCACCTCTTTGAGCTGATCTTGCAGACCAGTGAGGTAGGTGGTGTCGGCGGATTCCTTCTCGAAGACTTCCATTGCCCTCGTTGCAATCTTCTCTATATTCTCGTCCGTGAGGACGTGCTGGACTGTGAAGCGGACTACAAGCTCCTCTATCCAGTCCTTTTTCTCCACCTTCTTATTACACTGGTGCTTCCGCTTGCGGTCAATACACTTGTAATAATGGTGTACCTTCCCGGACTTCGATGTGCCACTCTCACCGACCATAGCCGACCCACAGTGACCGCAGAACAGCTTCGTGGTGAGTAAGTAGTCCTCATGGGCTTTTGTCCTTGCTCGTGCCTTTGCATTGTGTGAGAGCATGGCTTGAACCTTCTCGAACAGAGCTTTATCGACAATCGCTGGCATACCGTTTGGCACAACTACGTCCATGAACTTGTATGTCCCGATATATTTTTCGTTCTTCAACAGGGTACGGAGACTGTTCTTATTGAAAGCGTTCCCTCGTGAGGTCTTGTACCCCTTCTCATTGCAGTAGTTTATGATCTGAGTTGCCGACATACCATCGGCATACATTTGGAAAATCTCTTGTACGATCTTCGCCCCTACAGGGTCAATTTGATATTTTCGGTCTTCCCCTACAGTGTAGCCCAATGCCAAACCAGCTCCCCCGGTGGCAATGCACTGTAGGGCATTTTCTTTCATGCCACGTTTGATATTCCGGGATAGGTTCTCCGAGTAATACTCAGCGTAACCCTCAAGGACTGACTCAAGGATAATGCCCTCCGGGGTGTCCGGCATGGGCTGTTTTGCATAGAAGACACGGACACCGTTCTTCTTGAGCTTGGCTTTGTAGATGGCGGAGTCATATCTGTTACGAGCAAAGCGGTCAAGGGTGTACATGATAACCGCTTCAAACTGTCCCTTCTCGCTGTCCTTGATAAGCCGCTGGAAGCTGGGACGGTTGTCGGTCTTACCCGAAATCGCTCTGTCGCAATACTCATTTATGATCGTGAACCCATTCTTCAAGGCGAAGTCGTGACACTCACGGAGCTGACCTTCGATGGATTCTTCTCTCTGACTGTGGCTCGAATATCGAGCGTAAATTACCGCTTTCGTAATCTCACCTCCAATAGCTTCTTACGTCTCAGCAGTTCTATAGGAATAACCTTAGACTGCCGCAGTATTGTCTTTATCCCCCTCTAACTCCTCTCGGTTCTCAAAGTCATAGACCATGCTCATGAACTCATGCTTCGCTCTCCGGGACAGGGAACGGTAGACTCTGAGAATGTCCTGTTCGTCTTCGTCTTTCGGCTGTACCTCCGGGGAGAGGTCTTCTGCGTCAGCAAAGAAATCCATTACGGAGCAGTTCAGCTTTTCAGCGAACAGCACCATTTCGGTTTCCTTCGGAAGCGAACCGTTGTTGATGGCAGTCACCTTCGATGTAGACATACCCAAACTCTTGATAAAGGCGGTGAGTGTGACTCCTCTTGCTTTGCAAATGCGGTTGATGTTCTCTGCGAATGTCATGGTAATTCCTCCTCGCAAAAATAAAATTCGTGTTTTTAGAATTTCCCTATTGACAATTCGCAAAATAAGAATTATAATAAGAACAAGAAATTCGGAAATCACGAATCGGCAATAAGAAACCGACCTCTCAGAATTGGCAGTTCCGAGAAGTTGAAGTTGTTGTATAGTCCTATAACAATAATAACAATAATTCGCCTTTTTGTCAATAGTGATTCCGATTTTCAGAACTGCGAAAGGAGGAAAATTCTATGAGTCAGATTCAAGAGCGAATGAAGAAGCTCGGTATCAAACAGGTGGATATGATCTTGGAGCTGAGAGAGCGAGGTATCACAGTCCAGCCGCCCGAAATGTCGAGTATCATTCGTGGAGTCTACACCTACCCCAAAGCGAAGGTAGTCCTCGATGAATGTGACAAGATTCTCACCGAACGTGAACGTAAGCGTGAGTCTCAGTGATTCACAGATTAACGACCTCGCACGACCATTGATGGGGATTTTGGAAGCGTTCTACCAAGACCCGAAGAATGAGGAGGACTTTCAAAAATGGCTACTGAGTGTAGAAGAACAAAAAGCAAAAGAATCAATAGAAACAAGCTCATGAAGGTGTATGCCTATGGCATTCTCCTGTTGCTGGTAGTAATCGGCGGTGTCATGGGGCTTCTGATTGGTAGAGCAACCGCCCCGGTCAACACTGAGATCGTAACCGAGACAGTGACAGTGGAAGTACCTGTCTACGAAGCAGACAAGCTCCCGGAACTTGGGGAAGTGTTCTACTATGACATACCTCTCTCCGACAGCCTACAGCGATACATCTACGAGGTGTGCGCCGATGAAGGTGTCCCGGTGACACTGGTGCTGGCAATGATCGAGCATGAAAGCCGATTCAATCCCGAAGTGGTTTCCTCCACTGACGATTACGGTCTCATGCAGATCAACGAAGTGAACCATGAGTGGCTTGAAGAAGATTTTCGCTGTGCCGATATGCTGAATCCTTATCAGAACGTGTTCTGTGGGATAAAGATTATCGCCAAGTACATTGAAAAGTACGAGGACGATTACGGCAAAGCTCTGATGGCTTACAACATGGGTGACTACGGAGCGAGAAAAGCATGGCAGAACGGTGTGACAAGCACTAACTACTCCACCAGCATTCTTGAGCTTATGCAAAAGTATGAGGAGGTGTCGCACAGTGCCAACAGTAATGCAACTGAGTAACGGTAAGGTCGAGACACTTCTGACAGAACGAGACTTCGCTTACCTCATTGAACAGCACATGGGGTATGAAGCGGCTGATTACTTCCGCAGTCTCATGGAAGAACTTGAACACTACCGGGAGGAGGACGCAGACTATGACAAATAAGAAAATTGGCAACGATTTTGAGTCTGACTTCTGCGAAATCCTTTTCAACGAAGGGTTTTGGGTACATAACATGGCTCAAAACGCAAGCGGTCAACCAGCAGATGTGATCGCCGCCCGGAACGGCAAAACGTACCTTATCGACTGCAAGGTATGTTCCGTCCGAGGGTTCGCACTCTCTCGAATGGAGGAAAACCAAGACCTCTCGATGGAGCTGTGGAAAGCCTGTGGTAATGGCGAAGGTTGGTTCGCTGTACTTATCGGAGAGCAGATCGCTATGATTCCGCACTTCACCGTAAAGGCTCTGAGAAATCAGCAGTCCTATATGAATGAGCTGGAAATCAGAGAATACGGCACTCCGCTTGAGAAGTGGTTAAAGAAGAAATGAAAGTAACCGTCTCAAACACACTGGCAGTCGAAAACCCTACCGCAGAAGTAATGATGTGGTGCAAGAAGAATCTCACGATTGCGAACCCGGAATATGCCAAGAAAGCTCGTATGAATTTTTGGCTCGGTGACACCCCGGCGAAGCTCAGTCTCTATGAGCAAGATGGGGACACGCTGATTCTTCCGTTTGGTACGCTCCGCACACTGCCGGACTGTATCACCAACGAAGCATACTTTGTCAGCTCGTTTGCTGACGCTGTGGACGTGTTTTACGGTGAGGGCGATATTCCGCTCTATGACTACCAAAAAACCGCTGTGGAAGCCGTGTGCAAGGCACAGTACGGTATTCTGCAAAGTCCAGCCGGAAGCGGCAAAACGCAGATGGGTATTGCACTGGTGAAGAAATACGGCAAACGTGCATTATGGCTCACGCACACTCTCGATCTTCTCCGACAGAGTAAAGCTCGTGCAGAAATGTACATGGACGAAAAGCTCATGGGGACGATCACCGAGGGCAAGGTCAATATCGGTAAGGGTATCACCTTCGCCACGATTCAGACCATGTGCAAGCTCGACCTGTCCCGGTACAAGGATTTTTGGGACGTGATTATCGTGGACGAATGTCACCGATGTTCCGGCACTCCTACTGCTATGACGCAGTTCTACAAGGTGCTGAACAGCTTGGCGGCTCGACACAAAATCGGTCTCTCCGCAACGGTACACAGGTCAGATGGAATGATCGAAGCTACCTACGCTCTCCTCGGTCATGTGGTCTACACAGTACCCGATGAAGCTGTCGGAGACAAGATCATGAAGGTAGGCATTCTCCCGGTTGGCACTGGTGTAGAGATTGACCGAAAGTGTCTCAACACTGACGGTACTTTGAACTACGCAAAGCTCATTTCCTACCTCACAGAAAATCTTCACCGGGAGGAAGTCATTGTCAACACCTTAAAGCTCAACGAGGGTAAGAGCTGTCTGATTCTCTCTGACAGGCTCGGTCACTTGGAACACCTCATGAACTGGCTACCAGCTCACATGAGGAAGGACGCTGTGATGGTGAGCGGCAAAATGACAACGAAAAAAGGCAAGGCAGAACGAGAACAGGCTATTGAGGATATGCGAACCGGGAAGAAAAAGTACCTGTTTGCGACCTACGCACTGGCGAAGGAAGGTCTCGACATACCGTGTTTGGAGCGGTTGTTCCTCACTACCCCTCAGAAGGATTACGCAGTGGTGACGCAGAGTATCGGCAGAATCGCTCGTGTTTGTGAGGGTAAGGCAGAACCTATCGCCTATGACTTCGTAGACAATATTGCCTACCTCGTGAAGTCCTACAAGAAACGCTGTACGACCTACCGTAAGAACGGTTGCTACTTTGTTGAGGGGGTGTAGTCATGTGCGTAAGGGGGGGGGCTTTAATTGGTCTCATAGACGTAGACGGTCACAACTACCCGAACTTATGTCTCATGAAACTCTCTGCCTATCACAAGTCTATCGGAGATCATGTCGAATGGCATAACCCCGACAGCGAACAGCAATACGACATAGTGTATATGTCGAAAGTGTTCAGCGAAGCGTACTCCCCGGACGTTCCCGAACCCACAAATGCCGCTCGTGTAATCAAAGGCGGCACAGGCTACGCAATCAAGCTCGAAGACGGAAAAGAGGTTTACCACAAGGAATTAGACCCTCCTCTCCCGGCAGAGATCGAAAGCATATACCCCGATTACAGTCTTTACCCGGAATATACAGGGTACGGACTACCGCTGAAAAAGCAAACCGCATACGGTTTTCTCAGTCGAGGTTGTCCGAGAGGTTGTGAGTTCTGTCATGTGGCGGCAAAGGAAGGTCGGTGCGCTTACAAAGTTGCTGATTTATCTCAGTTTTGGAACGGTCAAGGCACGATCTGTCTGAGTGACCCCAACATTCTCGCTTGCCCCGGAGCGGTTGATCTGCTTACACAGTTGAAAGAGTCCGGCGCAAAGGTCGAGTTCAATCAAGGCTTGGACGCAAGGCTCATTACACCGCAGAAAGCAGAGCTGTTGGCGAGTATGAAGTTGAAAGTACCTCACTTCGCAATGGATACGATGAAGTCTCTCGAACCAGTGAAGAAGGGTGTCAAGCTCTATGTGGACGCTTACAAGCGGAAGCATGGGAAATGGGATTGGAGGAATGCAAAAGTCTTCTGTCTCACGAACTTCGATACGACCCATGAACAGGATATGCAACGAATAAGGGCAATCCAAGAGTGCGAGTGCCAACCGTATGTAATGATTTACAACAAGCCCTCTGCTCCTCCTATCACCCGGAGATTACAGAGGTGGACGAACAGCACAATGCTGTATGCCAAAACCCAAGACTTCAATGAGTATCAGCGTATGAACTACAAAACAGTTTTGGAAGGAAGTGGTGAAAAGAAAATGCGATTGATTGTTTATGACTGCGAGGTGTTCTGCGAGGACTGGCTTGTGATCTTCAAGGACATTGAGACAGGTCAGTACACAGTTATTCACAACGACACCGAAGAAATGAAGCAGTGTATCTCCGAAGACTGTATCTATGTAGGTTTCAACTCGAAGCACTACGACCAGTTCATTATCAAGGCGATATGCTGTGGGTTCACTCCACAGGAAGTGAAACAGGTCAATGACTTCATTATTGGCGGCGGTCAAGGTTGGGAGTGTCCTATGCTCCGAGACCAGTACTTCCGTTTCAACAATGTAGACATTAAAGACGATATGCAGATGGGCTTGTCCCTCAAGGCAATCGAAGGGCATTTGGGTATGTCCGTAGAGGAAACCTCCGTATCGTTCGACATTGACCGTCCTCTGACTGAGGAAGAACTGAAAGAAACGGTGTTCTACTGTAAGCACGATGTTGACACAACGGAAAAGCTCGTAGAGCTTCGCCGGGACTATCTGAAATCCAAAATCAACATCGGTAGGCTCGCCGGGATTGATGAAGTCAAGGCAATGGGTATGACAAATGCCAAACTGACTGCGGCTCTCCTTCAAGGTACGAAGAAACCGCACGATGATGAACGGCAGTACCAGTACCCTCCGAACCTCAAGCGTGATCTGATTCCGCCGGAAGTGTTCGAGTTCTTTGACCGAATGAGAAACCCGGAACTGAGCGATAAGGAGATATTCTCCTCCAAGATCGAGATTATGATTGGTGATTGTCCTGTGACTATCGGTTATGGCGGCATTCACGGTGCTATCCCGAATTATATGTGGAAGGAGGAATGTGACCCATGCGTAAGCGAAAGAGAATAATCCGAAATTTTGACGTAGCGAGTTACTATCCTCACCTCATGACGATCTGTGGGTACACCTCTCGAAACATTCCGTCCCCGGAGGTATTTGAAAACGTACTCGAACAGCGTATGAAAGCAAAAGCCGCCGGAGACAAGGCTACAGCAAACGCTCTCAAGCTGGTTGTGAACACGACCTACGGAGCAATGCTGAATCAGTACAACGACCTGTTTGACCCTCTCATGGGACGCTCGGTATGTATCACAGGTCAGTTGTTCCTCTTGGAGCTGGCACAGAACCTTTATCAGAACATAGAGGATTTGGTAATCGTCCAGCTCAACACCGATGGTGTCATGCTTGAGTTCTACGAAGATCAGTACGATGAAGTGCTGGCAATCGTGAACGAATGGCAGTCCCGGACAGGCTTTGAGCTTGAGGAAGACTCCGTGGCTCTGATCGCACAGAAGGACGTGAACAACTACGTTGAGGTTCAGCCGAATGGGTCTGTGAAGACCAAAGGCGGCTACTTGGTTCGTGGTATCGCCCCGGCTGGTGCGTTCAATATCAACAACAATGCCTGTATCGTAGCAACAGCTCTCAAGGAGTATTTCGTGAACGGTACTCCTGTGGAGGAAACCATAAATGGGTGCAACGATATTTTCCAGTTCCAGCTTATTGCAAAAGCCGGGGCGAAGTATCGTGAAGCCTATCACCTTGTCGATGGTGAGCAAGTCCCGGTACAGAAGGTAAACCGTGTCTATGCCACAAAGGACGAACGGTACGGAAAGCTGTTCAAGGTTAAGGCTGAGAATGACGCTACCGCCAAGATCGAAATGCTCCCGGAACACTGCATTATCGACAACGACAACCAACTTAGCATTGACGATGTGGATAAGACCTTCTACATCGAAATGGCAAAGAAACGAATCAATGATTTTTTGGGTGTAAAGCCCGAAAAGAAACCAAGAGGAGGACGAAAAAAGATGGCTACTACAGCTAAAGAAACCAAAATCACAAACCTCAATGTATATCAGAAGTTGCTCAAGGCGAGGGCTATGTTCCTTGAGTCTGATGTGCAGAAGACAGGTAAGAATATGCACCTGTCATTCAAGTACTTCGAGCTGGATGATATTGTCCCTACCGCAACTCGAATTTTCAGCGAGGTCGGTCTGATTCCTGTTGTGAACTTCACTTCCGACATTGCAACCATGACCGTAGTCAACACCGACAACCCCGAAGAAGTCATTCCTTTTGTAGCTCCGTTCAATCAGATCGCTCCTATCGTGAGCAATGCTGGTAAACAGGCTACCAACGAAATGCAAGCCCTCGGTTCTTCCATCACCTATATGCGCCGCTACCTGTACATGATCGCACTGGATATTTGCGAGAGTGACAGCTTTGACGCAAATGTCGGAAAGCCTGTTGCCGCACCTCAGACCGCTCCTACCCCTCCGGCTACTCCCGAACAGAGACAGGAAGTGAAACAGGAGTTGACTGCTCCCGAAGATAACGCAACCGCTTTGCAGATCAAGGGTCTGAAAAACGTGTTGAAGAAGCTCAAGGACGCTGACCCTTCCAAGGAAGAAATGATCGCTCAGATTGCGGTTCAGACACAGGGCTTTACCGTTATCAGCAAGTCCGACTGTGAGACTCTTATCACTCGTATCACCGCTATGCTGGAAGGAGGAAATGAGTAATGGCTGACATTAAATGGCTTGAGGGTAATCGCTTGCAGATTGACCCTCCCAAGCGTACCAAGAAGATCACTGGTACTCGCTTCGCTACTATCCTCGGTCTGAATCCGTGGTCTACCGCATTTGAAATGTGGTGTGCAATCACGAAGACCTTCGAGCTTCCCTTCGAGGACACGATCTACACGGTTGCTGGTAAGACCATCGAACCCAAACAGGCGGAGTACATGAAGAAGTCCTACGGCATGGACTTGATTACTCCTACTGACCGCTACGGAGCTGACTACTTCAACAAGACGTGGGGTGACTTCTTCCCCGACAGTAAGCACCTCGGCGGTATGTGGGACTTCCTCGGTGTGGACGAGAACGGTGTCGTTGACACGGTGCTGGAAATGAAGACCACCAAGCGTATCGAGGACTGGCAGAATGACGCTCCCGAATACTACGCTCTACAGGCGGCTCTCTACGCTTATCTGCTCGGTGTGGATAACGTAGTCATGGTAGCTTCCTTCCTTGAGGAGAAAGACTACGCTGACCCTTCCAAGTATGTGCCTAACGTCAAGAACACTATCACGGTGGAGTTCAAGGTATCTGAGCGTTACCCCGACTTCGCTGAGAAGGTGGCACAGGTCGAACAGTGGTGGGCGGATTACGTTGACACTGGTATCTCTCCTGTGTTTGACGAAAAGAAGGACGCTGAGATTTTGAAAGCTCTCCGCACTCACAATCTCACCCCGGACACCGACATTGACGCTCTGATCGCAGAAGCCGAAGGTCTCAAGACCGAAGTCGATAAGGCTACTGCCGCAATCGCTGATAAGGAAAAGCGTCTCAAGGAGATCAACGACATTATCAAGGAACACGCTATGAAGCAGTTCCGTCCCGGCGATAAGAAGGTTGAGGTCAAGGGTGCTACTTACACATGGGCTATCTCTCGTTCCGAAACCACTACCATCGACAAGAAAGCACTGGAAGCTGACGGTCTGCTCGACAAGTATCAGAAGAAGACCGAACAGTTCCGCATGACTGTGAAATAAGGAGGAAACCGCAATGTATATTGACCCTTTTGTAGCCGGAGTTATCGCTACCATCATGGTAGAACTGGTACTCGTAATCGGTATCGCCCTGTTCATGGGTAACAAGAAGAAAGACTAAGGAGGATAAAAACATGAAATTTAAGAAGTTCGTAAAGTCCCTCGGCGCAGACGGTGTTCTGTATGTCCGCAACAACGGTGATCGCTGGTTGTCTTCCGGCTCTATCTTCATGAAAGTACCCGAAGACATTCGTACTGTCACTGCCTGTGACAGCGCAGATATGCTCTCCATGATTGAGGACATTATCAATTACGACACCTTCTCTCAGCCTTGTGAGCTGGTCGAAGCAATCATGCCTGTGGCTGATGGTGTTATCAAAGACTGTGTGCGTATCTTCGCCACTGAGAACGGCATTGACAAGACTGCCATTGCCAACGATGGCTATATCCTTATCGAGCGTGGTGACATGGTGGAAATGTACGTCACCGACAAGATTTCCGCACTGGTTATCAAGAGACCTGTTGATCTCGTAGACGAAGAAGTAGTCGGAGTAATTCTCCGTACTGAATATTAAGGAGGAAAACGACAATGGCAAGAATCCCTATGACGAGCGGTTTCGCTCTTATTCCCGAAGGAACTTATGTGTTCCGTATCTATGACGCAAAGTATGACGAGGAGTTCGGTAAGATCGAGGTCAAGCTGGTGAATGCCGCTGGTATGACCCACACTGAACGCTTCTCCATCAAGGACAAGAACGATGAAATGAACGAGAAAGCTCTGAATGCGTTCTCCTACTTTGCGAAGACCGCAATGGGCGATTTTTCCCTTGAGGACATTGACCCCGAAGAACTGATCGACCACTTCATTTGTGCAGAAGTCGTTCATACCAAGCTCCCTTCCAACAAAGACCCTAACAAGATGGTTACTTTCGCCAACCTCGGTGACAAGTCTCCGGCTGAGTATTTCGATACTGAACCTGTTGCTCGTGCGCTGAGTCTCAGCAGAGAAAACGGCGGTGCTAAGAACACTGCCGCCGCTCCTAAGACTGCCGCCCCTGTTCAGCAGACCGCTCCGGCGGCACAGCCTAAGAAGGGTCTCGACCTTGACGCACTGTTGGGATAAAGGTGTGGGGAGCTATGCTCCCCCTCCTCTAAGGAGGGAACGATTATGGAAATCAAAGACAGCGGAAACCGCAGAGAGTTTTCCTCCGGGGCAGTCAGAGACATAAACGAAGGTAAAGGTCGATGTGACCTCCTTCCTCTTGGTGTGATCGGAGAAATCTGTGACAACACAGTTTTCTCCAACATCAATGAGTATATCCGAACTGGCGATAAAATGCTCCTCGTGGAAGCAATCAAGGAGTTTTCCAATATCCGTTACGGAGACTTGAACACCGCAATGCTCGAAGTCTCCAAGCATTATGAGGACGGTTGCAATAAGTACGGCGAACGTAATTGGGAGAAGGGTATTCCTCTCCACTGCTACATCGACAGCGGTGTGCGCCACTATTTCAAATGGCTCAGAGGTGATACCGATGAACCCCACGATAGAGCGTTCCTGTGGAATTTGCTCGGCGCACTGTGGACGCACAATTACAAGCCGGAGTTCTGCGACCTTCCGTTTAAGAAGGAGGACACGCACAATGACTGAGAAAGACAGACTCGACCTGTTCATGAAGACACCACTCGCAGACTTCATTTCCGAGGACTTCAAGACCTATCTGCTCGCAGAAGGATTCTTCCGCTCCCCGGCAAGCACCAAGTATCACGGAGCTTATGAAGGTGGTCTGTTCGACCATTCCTTTGCAGTGATGAATTTCCTCGTGGAGTTGTCCGCAAAGAACGGTCTGCGCTGGAAACGTGCTGAGAGTCCCTTCATCGTAGGTATGTTCCATGACCTCTGCAAGATCGACAACTACCGTCACCCGGTAGCGGCGGAAACGCTGGACGGTCAGAAGGTCTATGATGAATCCAAGTGGGAGTACAACCCCGACACCACCTTCAAAGGTCATGGCGATAAGTCTATTATCCTTCTCTCTCAGTTCATGACTCTGACTGAGGAAGAAATCATGTGCATTCGCTACCACATGGGTGCTTTCGTTGAGAAGGAAGAATGGAGAGATTACACAGGTGCGGTACATAGATACGCAAATGTCCTGTGGACGCACCAAGCAGATATGCTCGCTTCTCATGTCGTAGGTATCTGACATGAACAGAGCTGAAAGACGGAGAAGACAGAAACAGGGACTTCCCATTGTCAAAGAACCTGTGCTGAATATCAAGGCGAGCGATATTCAGCAGATCAAAAAGGACGCTACCCACACTGCCGCCGACACAGCTTTTTTCCTCATGCTGGCTATCCCGGTCATGGTGATTCATGACAAATATCCGCAGATCATGAGGAGAGTCGTGGACGGTAAATCGAGGGAGGAACGCTTCGCTGACCTCTGTCTCGACCTGTACGACAGTTTCAACAAAGGGTATGTGACCCTTGATGATTTGGCTCAGTGTCTTTGGGAAGAAGCTGGTATCAAACTCGAAAAGAAATAAGGAGGTACAATCCATGAACTATAAGCTCAAGAACGTGAACGGTAAGGTCACTTTTCTGCTCCGCACTGGCAAGGATTTGGTGAAAAATCAGATGGCTATTGCTTCGGCACAGCACATTATCGACCACGGCAAGATCAAGAAGTCCGATGTGAAGGGCTACCCTATCAACGTGGACGATAAGTGGTATTTCGAGGGTGAGGTCTACAAGAAGACCGCTCCTCAGAAGACGGAGGGAGAAGCCTAATGAGAACTTTCTATTCCGAATATGTACAGCACTGCATGAGATTTTATGCGAGACACCCTCGCCCTAAGTTCCGCAGTGACGCAGACAAGCAGAACTGGAACGCTTGTGACAGTGCTATGAAGGGTTTCACCGATAAGGAACAGGACATTCTCATGACTGTCTACCGTGAAGGTGACACCATTCCCGACAATGTATATAAGGTGTCTGTTGATCGCAACATCAAACAGGACACCATTTGGAAGCTCATTAACGAGCTGGAACGCAAGGTTGCAAAGAGGAGGAACTTGATTTGACACACTACGAGAACATACCCGGCGAACTGAAAGAGTTGAATCAATGGGTCTGTACTCGTAGTGACAGCAAAGTTCCGATGAAAGCGTTCGAGAATGAAGCCGCTTCCTCCACCAACCCTCAGACGTGGGCTACCTTCGACATGGCGAATGACGCTGTGTCGAAGGGGTTCTATGACTACTGCGGCTTTGTCTTTGCTGACAACGGTTTTGTCGGCATTGACATTGACACCGGGTATGACGAGGAAGGTTTCATGACACCGCTTGCCGCAGACATTATCGGCAAGTGTGCGAGCTACACGGAGAAATCCAAAAGCGGCAGAGGTTTTCACATTCTCCTCAGAGGTACGCTTCCCTTCAAGGGCAAGAACAACCTCGCCGGAGTTGAGATATACAAGTCCGCCCGGTACTTCATCATGACAGGCGATACGCTCCTCTATCGTAATATCGAGGAGAACCAAGAAGCGATTGATTATGTGGTGGAAAAATACTTCCCGGAGACACGGCAAGAGAAAGAGACCTCCGAGTACGGTGGTCGAATCTACTCCCCGATATGGGAACTGCCGGAGAACAATCGTATCAAGCTCCGCCCTGTCTACCCTCGAATCCCGGACGGAAGCCGTAATATCTGTCTGACCTCTCTCGCTGGTATGCTTCACAATCAAGGGTACAGCAAACAGCAGATATACGATGAACTTATTTACTGTAACACGGTTGCCTGTGAACCTCCGCTCGACAGGAACGAGCTGAGAACGATCTGCAACAGTGTTACCCGGTACAAACGATGATTGAACTCACACCACTACAGAATCTAAGCAACGCAATTATCTTGCAAGCGGTCAAGGACTACCGTACCGCCCTCGGTGGTAGCGGCATAGGCAAGAGACCGCCGGGAAGCGTCATTGTCGAGGTCGAGCGGTTCTTCCGCTCCGAGTGGTTCGACATACTGACCGATGTTGACGGTGAAGTTCTGATCGAGAAAATCCGCAAGGAATTTGCAAGATAAAAACTAACACAAAAAGGATAAAAAGTTGCAGAAAAAGTATTGACAAGTAATCTTATTTGTGTTATATTATAATCACAACAGGACAAGAAACAATCTTGTTCAGATTATTAAGGAGGACAGACCTATGATGGTTAAGAGAAGTGAAATGGTGGAGACCACCAACTACAACGTAGAGGACATTATCTCCTTCGAGCTGGCTGACGGTGAGAAGGTAGAAGCAATGGCTATGAAACAGGAAGCAGACGGTATGATCTTCATGCTGGTGGACTGCTTGAAGGACGAGGAGTGCATGAACGAGGAAGACTCCAACCGTGGCGGCTGGGACGCAAGCGATTTGCGTGTGAAGCTGAATGGTGAAATTCTCGAACGCTTCCCGGCTGAAATCCGTGAGCAGATGGTCGCATTCGCCAACGGCGATATGCTGAGACTGCCTACCGAGAAGGAAATCTTCGGTGTCAATGAGTACGGCGAGACTGAGGACGAATCCGTTGAGCAGTTCGCTCCTATGAAGCTCCGCAGAAACCGTATCGCATTCCAAGGTCACAACGGTAATTGGGAATGGTACTGGCTGGCAAACAAGCATAAGCGTTCCGCTTCCTATTTCGCCCTTGTCGCCTCCTCCGGTAGTGCGGGCTGCAACAGCGCTTCCGACGCTCGCGGTGTCCGCCCCGCTTTCAAAATCAAGAATCTGTAATCTGCGCCCCCTTGTGGGGCGCACTCAACCCACACGAAGGAGGATATAATCGTGGCTTACTATATGAATAACAACAGAGACATTGAGTGCTACAGAGGTGACATTTTCTATATCGCCAACAGCGGTCATGTGGTCGGCTCTGAGCAGAGATCGGGAAGACCCGGTATCATCGTCTCGAATGATTTGGCGAACAAGCACTCACCCAACGTGTCAGTCGTATATCTGACTTCACAGGAGAAGAAACCTCTGCCGACTCACGTTGATGTGATCTGCAAAGTCCCTTCTACTGCTCTGTGCGAGAACATTCAGACCGTATCGAAGGAACGTCTCGGTGACTTCGTGAAGTCCTGTACTACCTCCGAAATGGAAAGAGTCGATAAGGCTATCTGTCATGCCCTCGGTCTCACCGTTCCGGCGGAAGAACCTACTATCACAGAGGAAGATTTGAAAGCTCTCAAGGAAGCACCTGTTCAGCTCATGCCTGTCGAACCTACGGCGGCTGAGATTGAGCGTAACCTGTACAAGAACCTGTACGAGCAGTTGCTTGACCGACTGACAGGTAAGTCCGCATGAGAGATTCAGTAAAATGTAGTTCGTGCCGGAAGCGGTGTCTCTGCCGCTCCTGTCCGAACAATCAGACGTGCAAGATCGCCCTCCGGCGATATTGTAAGGCAGTCTGTTATTGCAGTATCAATAGAAAACTCAAGGAGAACGAGAATGAACACAGACGTAATGTTCAGTAGCAAAACGGACGATTGGGCTACTCCACAAGACTTCTTCGATGAACTGAACCGGGAGTTCGGTTTCACCCTTGACCCTTGTGCAGATCATGTCAATCACAAGTGCGCTACTTACTATACGAAAGAACAAGACGGTCTCGTTCATGATTGGGGGGGGAACGAGTATTTTGTAACCCTCCCTATGGGAAAGAGATTGCCAAGTGGGTTCAGAAATCTCTTGAGGAGAGTCGCAAGCCCAATACCCTTGTCGTAATGCTCATTCCGGCGAGAACCGATACAAGATACTTCCACGACTTTATTTACGGAAAAGCGGAAATCAGATTCTTTCGAGGACGATTGAAGTTCGGCAACTCGAAAACCGCCGCTCCCTTCCCTTCTATGGTCGTAATATTCAAAAACAAGGAGGAAAAATCCCATGAAAGTAACACTCATACAAGCAACCCCTAACCCCATTGAGACTATCGCTCAGATCGCAAGTATCTGTTACGACAGTGACCCCAAGAATCCTATCGGACTGGTGAAGCACCTGTACCGCAACGGACACCACAGTGTCTTCGAGCATATCTACTTCACGTTCAAGATCGAGGGTATCTCTCGTGCTTGCTCTCACCAGCTTGTGAGACACCGCCACTGTAGCTTCACTCAGCGCAGTCAGCGTTATTGCTCTGAGGACGGTTTCGGCTTTGTGACTCCTTCCACCGTTGATGAAGGACGCTTCGCAAACGATATGGAGGACATTAAGGACTGGTACGAGGAGTATCAGAACAGCGGTGTTCCCAACGAAGACGCACGATATGTTCTGCCGAATGCGTGTGAAACCTCTCTCTACCTCTCCTGTAATCTGAGAGAACTCATTCACATGAGCAACGAGCGTTTGTGCCGTAAGGCTCAGTGGGAAATTCGAGAGCTGGTACAGCAGATGGTCTACTGTGTGAACGCTGACCTGTGGTTCATGCTCGTACCTAAGTGCAAGAGCGGCAGAATCATTTGTAATTCCCCTTGCGGTAAGGAGGATTAAGTCGTGAAGGTCAACATTCTCGGTGTTCCCTACACCATCCAATATAAGTCCCCGGCGGAGGACAAATTCTTGCGAGAGTGTGACGGTTACTGTGACAAAAGCTCTCACAAGATCGTAGTCAATACCGAGAATGGAGACCTTGAAGATTTCCCTCGGTATCAGAAACAATGTTTGCGGCATGAGATTATCCATGCGTTTATGTTCGAGTCCGGCTTGGGCGCAAATTGGGAACATAAACCCATCGGACATGAGGAGACAACTATTGACTGGATAGCCGCTCAGTTCCCAAAGCTCCTCGAAGTATTTGAGAAAGTAGGTGCTTTGTGATGAACGAAATTATCTGCCCTCTCCTCACTACCAACACGGTAGTTGAGGAAGACGGAACAGTCAAAATAGGTACTCAGCCTGTGTACTGCATTGAATGTCAGTGTGCATGGTGGGTCGAAGATAAACAGAAATGTGCGGTAGCGGCGATTGGAGGTGAGCGTCATGGTAAGCGATAGAGAATTGTTCGAGCTTCGTAATGGTCGAGTAATCATGGACGAAGACCTCTCCGAGAAAATGTACATCATCAAGGAGTACCACCCGGAGAGAGCGGACGAGACCAGCTCCGGCTTTGAATGGTCGGAAATGGGTATGGCTAACCTGTTCGGTATGCTCTACAACAGAGAGGTTCGCTACTGTACCGAGCATAAGAGCTGGTACACCTACCATGAAGGTGCGTGGCGCAAGGACGAGGGTGCAATCCTCGTGTCCGAGAAGATCAAGGACTTTGTTCGTCTCATGATTCTCTACTGCGGTGAGATTGTGGACGATGATCTCCGCAAGAGCTACACTGCATTCGTCAATAAGATGGGTGACAGACGTATGCGAGACCGAATCCTCAAGGACGCTACAGGTGAGCTTCGTATCTCCGCTGTGGAGTTTGACGCTAACCCCTACCTCATTAACTGTCTGAATGGTACATACTCTCTCGAAGACTTCTCCTTCCGGGAAGCTCGCTGGGACGATTTTCTCACCATGCAGACCAACTTCCGACACACTATCCGTAGAGACATTAAGTGTAAGCGTTGGGAGAAGTTCATTGACGAGGTTACACAGGGAGATAAGGACAAGGCGGATTTCCTTCAACGTGCGCTCGGTTACTCCATGCTCGGCATGAGCAACGAGGAGTGTATGTTCATTCTCCACGGCAAGACTACCCGAAACGGCAAGTCCACTCTGCTCAACACCATCGAATTTATGCTCGGTGACTATGCGAAGGTTGCCCCGGTAGGTATGATCTGCCGTGGAGACAGGCAGAAGGACGCAGAAGCCGCTTCTCCTACTCTTGCCGGACTCAAGGGCAAACGCTTCGTCACCATGTCTGAGTCGAACGAGTATGGCAAGCTGGACGAGGAGAAAATCAAACAGCTCACAGGCGGTGAGGAAATCTCAGCTCGTGCGCTGTACCAGTCAGCAATTACCTACAAGCCGCAGTTCACCCTTTGGCTTTCCTGTAATGACCTTCCGATGGTTACGGACAAGTCTCTGTTCGCTTCCGAGCGTATCAAGGTTATCGAGTTCAATCGTCACTTCACCCCTGAGGAACAGGACACTCACCTCAAGGACGAGCTGACCTCACAGGAAGCAATGAGCGGTATCTTCATGTGGCTGGTGCGTGGCTACATCAAGTACAAGGAAATGGGACTGAAAATGTCCGACTCCCTCAAGACTGTTGTCACCAAGTACGAGAGAGACAATGACCTTGTGTTGCAGTTCCTCGAAAGCCGCTGTGTGCGTGTTCCCGAAGGCGAGAGCAATCCATACGGTGAGAAGAACAAGCGCACTCTCATTAAGGCGAAGGATTTGTACAACGCTTTCAAGCTGTGGGCGAAGTCAGAGGGTGCTTACGTCCTCTCTGCTCGAAAGTTCAACTCCGAAATGGAACGTCACCCGGAATGGTTCGATAGAAAATCGACTTCCAGCGGTTTCATGATTTATTGGGGACTCAAGCTCAAGGAGGTGCTGTAGCATGAAATTACCTTTCATTAACACCAAACCTGTGCGATTGATTGAACTTTTCGGGGGTATCGGCTCACAAGCTATGGCTCTCACTCGATTGAGAGTTGACTTTGAGCATTATCGACTTGTCGAGTTCGATAAGTACCCAGTCAAAAGCTACAATGCTATTCATGGTACTGATTTTGAACCTACGGACATAACTCAAATCCACGGTTCGGATTTAGGTATCGTAGACACAGACCATTACTGCTACCTCATGACCTACTCTTTTCCGTGCCAAGACTTGTCTCTCGCTGGTAAACAGCAAGGCATGAGCAAAGGTGGTGGAACAAGATCGGGATTGCTATGGGAAGTAGAACGACTGTTGAACGAAACCGAAAACCTACCTCAACTACTCCTCATGGAAAATGTACCACAAGTACACGGTACTAAGAACCTTGCGGATTTTGAGGAATGGATTAAGTTTCTCGAAAACAAAGGTTACTCCAACTTTTATCAAGACCTCAACGCGAAGGACTTTGGTGTGGCTCAGAATCGTAACCGCTGTTTCATGGTGAGCATTCTCGGTGACTACTGCTTTTACTTTCCTACTCCTCGGAAGCTGAATAAGGTGATGAAGGATTATCTCGAAGACTCCGTTGACGAAAAGTATTATATCAATAGTGATAAGTCTCAAGCACTAATTGATAAGCTGTTGGCAGACGCTCAGTTCAGAGAGAGAGAGAGAGAGCGTGCGTTGATCTCTCCCTTAACCATCCTCAGAGAAGGGAAATCGCAAACTGCATTTCCGCAAGAACAGACCGAGGAATTAGCAACAGAAAATCGGAAGGAACCGGAGTTGTCGAATATGATTACCGCCGCTCTGAATTATCGGAGAATTGATAAGGTGGGACTTCCTGTAGTAAAGACACTTTGTGCGAGAGATTACAAAGGGTTCGGGACAGGGTTCGACACGATGAATGGAGTGATAGAATGGAAACCGTGAAATTAGGTAACATCTTCGGTTACACAGGAGGGAATTTTTCGGGCAATGTCTATGATAAATACTCTCTCTTCTACGCTCAACACCATGCAAGGAGGTAATAAACAGCCGATGATTATTGAAAATCCAAACCCAAAATTAGTCGGAGGGTTGGGTGAGATAAATTTCGGAAAACAATATCGTCAAGGAAACAGAGTGTATGACAGTGAATCCGTAGCAATGTGCTTGACTGCACAACCGCTCGGGAATACTGGCGGAAACTCATACCTCTATCTCACAGACGAATCTACCGAAATTCAGCAACCCTCACTACGAATAAGAAAACTCACCCCTAAAGAATGTTATAGACTCATGGGGTTCGATGATGAAGCATTTGAACGAGCTGAAAAGGTGAACTCGAACGCACAGCTTTATAAACAAGCCGGCAACTTTATTGTGGTAGATGTTTTAATGGCTATCTTCGACAACCTACTTGTACACAGTCGTTCGGTGTGGCTCGATGAACTTTTGAAAGACGAGGAGGAATAACAATGTTTGATGAATTGAAATCTTGTCCGTTTTGCGGAGGAACAGCTCATTTGTTTGTAAACAACGGTGTAAGAGTTATGTGTCCGAAATGTGGAGCAACTTCAAAATGTGTTGTCGATAGTATGCACGAACGTAAGGTAAATACTAACGCTGTTGCTACGGTGATTGACGCATGGAACTCTCGTTGCACAGGAGATTCACAAAATGAATGAGCTTTTAGGTCTGATCGCAGACGTGAACCCGAACGAGATTGCGGCGCACATTGCTGACGGTACTCTCGCTGACTGGTGCGAGCTGTGGAGACAGCAAGCAACGGTGGCGGCAGAAAACCTCAGATTATCCGAAAAGGATTGAAAAATAATCCTAAACGACATTTGGAAAATAACACAAATCGGATTGAAAAATAATCTTTTCGACTTTTTATGATGAAGTAGTTAAAGTAGTTAAACTTTAGTTTTTGCGTAAAAGTCCCCTTATAAGAGGGCTATATAGTAAAAGTTACACGCAAAAGTCGATTTTTAACTACTTCAACTACTCAAGAAGAACAAGAATAAGAGGACTCTCCGGGGCGGAAACTGGCTCGAAAAGAGGACTCTCCAAGGAGGTAAACGACTATGGCAAGTAAGAAAGACGCTCCTCAGAATGAGGGTGTACAGGTGATTAAGAAGAAGCCGAGAGGTGGCAACTCTCCTGTCATTGGCATGAATGGGTATGACCTTGAACCCGGAGACAATACAAAGTTTCTACAGCTCAACATGGAGCTTTTCAATATGGATAAAATTGATATGCACGATGAAGAAGCTGTGACAGAACGACTCAATGAGTATTTTGCTTTGTATGCCAAGCATGATGTGAAACCCACTGTAGCTGGTATGGCAATGGCATTGGGTTGGAGTAGACAGCAACTATGGGCTGTTACACACGACCAACCTTTGGGTGGACGTGGGAACTATTGCACGTTGCCGCAGAGCGTGACCGACATTATAAAAAAAGCATACTTTTTGCTCGAAAATTTGTGGGAAAACTACGCTACCAACGGAAAAATTAACCCGGTTACAGCGATTTTCCTTGCGAAGAACAACTTCGGCTACCAAGACAAGACCGAGTATGTTGTGACTCCCAACGTCCAGCAAGACAACTATGACCCCGACTCTATCCGTCAGCGTTACCTTATCGACTCTGCAAACGACTCTGACGAAGAAAACGACTAACGACTATCGACTATCGACTATGAAATCGCCGCCATCGGCTGTCCCGGCTCTGTTCCGGGTCGGCTGGTGGCGGTCTTTTTGTGCGGATTTTTTCGGGATTCCGGGAGGTTTTCTGCCGTTGGTATTAACGCTTTAGCGTGTTAAAGCAAAATTGCACCTCCGGCGGTTTTCCGGGTTCATACCTTATTATATAAGGAAGGAAAAATTTTATCTAAAAAAGATAATTTTTTCTCCGAAAAGGGTTGACAATTCGCAAAAGACGAATTATAATATAATCAGAAACAGACAAGAAATAATCTGTAAAAGATAAACGGAGGTAAACCCCATGAAAAAATATTTTGCAGTGTCGTTCAAGTATTCCGAAAGCGTGTATTGCTCCAACATTGCACACGCTGAGACCGCCGAAGCCGTCAACGCTCATTATTCAAAATATGAGTGGGTCAGCGTCAGAGAGTGCGAAGATTACGAAGTAGAAACAGCTCGCCGCAAGGGTATGCCGATTGTTGAAATCGAAACCCCGGAAGCAGTCACCGAAGAACCCGAACAGAAAGAGGAGGAAACCGAAATGAAAGAATTTGCAATGATTGAAAAGAGAATCACCGAAGAAGCCGAGAAGAACACCGCCGACACAGTTTTCTATATCGAAAACGGATATTTCCCGACATGGGCGGAAGAACACCGCACAGACCCCGACAGAGGTTTGAAAGCCAACAGCACCAAAACCCGATGGAAGCAGTACCAAGCCGGAACAATCAGCAGAGAAAAGGCTGTCGAGCTTGCCACCAAGAGAGTAAAAAAGGAAATCGAGAAGAAGACCGCCGCAAAGCTGGCGAAGCTCGACAGGGTAGCCAATGCGCCCGACCTCACCTTCATTTCTGTTTCTGTTGATTGGGTGCGCTCCTCTACTTGGGGTTATAATCCTCATGTTGAGATCAGAACCAACACCGGGACATACACAGGAACGGCGAGCGGTTGCGGCTATGACAAAGAATCCGCCGCCATTGCGGAAGCGTTCAACAAGTGCGACAGCGTTTTGAAAGCCCTTTACAGGCTCAAGGAAAACGGCTTGAGAGCTGGCAAGACGGACGCAAGCCGCACAGCTTGCACAGGTGTAGACAATCGCAATATTTGCGGTTATGGTTCGGGCTATTCCGTTTTACCGTATTTTGAAGGCGGTGTCGGTGCTTCTTGCTTTTGGTCTATTCTGAAAGATTGCGGATATAAGACCAGCGGACACCACGGCAAACACAGCAATTTTTACAGCATAGAAAAGGAGGTCGCATAATATGAACATCAACGAGACAATGAAAGAACTTGCACAATGGCAGAGAATGCAAGAGGAAGCCGCCGCAATGGTGGAAGCCCTCAAAGATCAGATCAAAGAACACATGACCGCCGCCGGGCTTGAAGTCCTCACAGGGGACGAACACAAAGCCACATTCAAGACGGTTTCCAACTCTCGCATTGACACCGCCGCATTGAAGAAGGGACACCCGGACATTGCGGCACAGTACACCAAGACAACAGAAACGAAGCGTTTCACATTCGCATAAGAAGGGAGGGTCGGCAATGTTCGTTATTATCTGCATTATTCTTTTTCCGTTCGTTCTGCTCGGTGAAATCCTCAAGCAGTCCAATTAAAAATATTACATCATGCGCCCCGGTTCGCCGGGGTGCTTTTCTTTTGCTCTTATCCGGGGGAGGGTGTCCCGATCTCGTACACGTCCACCGCTGGCGGCTTTGCCGCTGGTGGTTTCTTTCTGCCGGGGGAGGGTGTGTGTCGTTGCTTTCTTTGGGGTATATTCAAACGATAGCGGCGGCGGTTGCTGTCTTTGGGGTTGTTTTCGGGGTTGTGATAGTGCTATCATGTTTTGAATAATGCTATTGACAGCGGCGGCACGATCAGCGGCGGAGGGTTGACAGCTTCCCGGACACGTCCGCCGGAGCTATCCCCCGGAGGGGGATTGACACCGCCCCGAACGTGGGGAGGGAGTCGTTTGAGTAGCCGAAAATTCCAAAAAGAACAAAAAGGACTAAAACTTATCTTATTTGTATTGACATTTATCTTCCCTCGTGCTATACTAATCTCAAACAACACAAGGAGGTACACTATGGTACGCAATAACATAGAGCTGGACGTTAAGGTCAAGTGCCTTGAGACCAGCACAACCCAGCAATCCCTCGCTGAAAAAATCGGTACGACAGGTCAGTATGTGAACAGAATCGTCAAGAAGAAAGACGGTCTCGTGAACAAGACCTTCGTTGAAATGATGGAAGCTCTTGGTTATGACATTGAGCTGACCTACGTCAAGAGGGACGAATAAATTGGAGGTGAGTACATGAAGGTCGGTTATGTACGAGTAAGCACCTTAGACCAAAATCCGGCGAGACAAATGGAGCTGATGAAATCTCTTGGTGTGGAGAAAATCTTCCTCGATAAGATCAGCGGCAAGGACACCAATAGACCACAGTTTAATGAAATGCTCTCCTTCCTTCGGGAAGGTGACACGTTATACATTGAATCCTTCTCCCGGTTATCACGAAGCACCAAAGACCTCCTGTCTACGGTTGCTTTGCTGACGGAACGAGGTGTGAATCTTGTCTCAGACAAGGAAAAAGTCGATACCACCACACCACAGGGGCGGTTTATGCTGACGGTTTTCGCCGCTCTCTCGGAACTGGAACGAGAAAATATCCTCGAAAGACAGCGTGAAGGTATCGAAATTGCCAAAACCGAAGGAAAATACAAAGGTCGGAAGCCTGTTGAGACCACGGATAGGTTCTTTTTCGTGGCAAAGGCATGGTCGGAAGGAAATCTCGCCCTCAAAGACGCTATTGAGGAGTCGGGTATGTCCTCCTCTACCTTTTTCCGTAGGTGCAAACAGTATAATATTCACAAGGGAAGTAGTAAAAGTAGTTAAAAATCAGTTTTTGCGTAAACTTTCACCTTATGGGTGTCCTATAGGAAGAATTATACGAAAAATCAGAAGAACAACTACTTTTACTACTTGAGGAGGTCAAAATGGTAGCATTTTTGGGTGTAGTCGGCTTTTTTCTGATACCTGTATCGGTGATTATCATAATTATACAGGCTATTAGGAGGAAACCGCTGAAAAAGTGGCTGGCGGTATGCGGAGCTGGTGTGATCTGCTTCGCCCTGTGTCTCGCTCTCGATTGGGACACGGAATATACCACACCTCCCACTCAAGAAACTGAAATCCAACAGGCAGAAAGTGAAGAACCTGTTGTAGAAACTCAAGAAGAAAGTGAAATTCCTACTGAGGAAGTGAAGGAAATAAGCGAAGAAGTCAAGAAGTTTGCGGAGGAAAACGGAATTTCGGTAGAATTGGCTCAGAGTGTACAGGACGTTCTACTGGAAACCGATATTCCCGACTCGCTCAACATCTTAAACGGTTGGGAGCAGACTGAGGACTACGCTTACGGTCAGCGGTATATCGCTCAGTCCTACTCCCTCGCCCAAGACAAACATTTCTACGTCATGTTCTATGTACAGGACGATGAAGTAGTGAGTGTCCGGGATAGGAAAAACGGTCTTGAGGAGCTTTGGAGAAAGTAACTATTGTGGCGCATGATTGCGAGAGCTTTTGGCTCAAACAGTCATGCGCTTTTTCTTTTTGGAGGTATTATGAAGAAACTACTGAAAACAATCCTTGAGAGAGTCCGAAAGAAGCCCTTCTCTTTTCAGACCTTCGAGGACTTGTACTATATGTGCAAGGAAGCAATGAAGGAAGACACCGACCTCGGTGTGAAATATCTGAAATTGCTCTCGACTGAGATCGAAAAGGCATTCCGCAGTCCCGGACTGTCGGAAGCGGACGTACACAAACTGTACGATCTGCATAAGCGAGTGTGCTATGCCGCCGCAAAATATGACTTTGACTCCTACCTTCTGTATGTCGAATGGAACAGAGACCCGGAGAAGAAGTTCTACCCTCCTCGCCGGAAGGTGCTGAAACAAGTAGTGGACGCTCTACAGGAGCTTGCCGATGATAAACTGGATTTGCTGGCAGTCTCCCTTCCTCCCGGTAGCGGTAAGACCACTCTCGCTATCTTCTATCTGACATGGCTTGGCGGCAAGATTCCCAACGACCCTATGCTGACAGGTAGCCACTCGAACTCCTTCGTCCGTGGTGTCTATGACGAATGTCTGAGAATCATGGATAAGAACGGCGATTACCTGTGGCATGAAGTGTTCCCGGATATACAGGTCACGAACACCAACGCAAAGGACTGTCGTATCGACCTCGACAAGCGTCAGCGTTTTGAGACGTTGGAGTTCACCTCTATCGGTACAGGTAACGCTGGTCTGTATCGTGCGGCAACCCTCCTCTACTGTGATGACTTGGTGTCGGGTATCGAGGTTGCTCTGTCGAAGGAACGACTCGACAAGCTGTGGGAAACCTACACCACTGACCTTCGTCAGCGTAAGATCGGAGACCACTGCAAGGAGCTTCACATTGCTACACGCTGGTCGGTTCATGATGTAATCGGTAGACTTGAGCGTGAGTACGGTGACAATGATCGAGCGAAGTTCATCGTTGTTCCGGCTCTCGATGAAAATGACGAGTCCAACTTCGACTACGCTTACGGTGTCGGATTCACTACGAGATTCTACCACGAGCAGAGAAATATCATGGACGATGTAAGCTGGCGAGCATTGTATATGAATGAACCTATTGAACGTGAAGGTCTTGTTTATGCACAGGACGAGCTTCGCCGCTACTTCGAGCTTCCGAGTGAAGACCCGGACGCTATTATCGGTATTTGCGATACGAAGGACAAAGGTGCTGACTACGCTTTCCTCCCTGTGGCTTACGTCTACGGACAGGACTACTATATTCACGATTGTGTCTGCGACAACGGTCTGCCGAACATCGTGGACGCTCGACTGACTGAAATCCTTGTCCGAGATAAGGTCAAGTCCTGTAGGTTCGAGTCCAACTCCGCCGGAAGACGTGTGGCTGAGAAAATTCAAGAGGAGGTCAAGAAAAAGGGCGGCATTACCCATATCACGACCAAGTTCACCACTGCCAATAAGGAAACGAAGATCATCGTCAACAGTGCATGGGTTAAGGAGCATTGTCTGTTCAAGGACGCTTCCCTCTATCAGAAGAAGTCCGACTACGGCAAAATGATGGATATGCTCTGCTCCTACACCGTTGCTGGTAAGAACAAGCACGATGATATTCCCGATGGCATGGCTATGTTGGCGGAATATGCACAGTCCTTGAGCGGTCAGAAGGTCGAGGTCTTCAAAAGACCGTGGTAATTCACAATTTCCACATAGTTTTCCACAGAAAATTCTAAAAAGAAGAATTAGAACTTGATTTTTTACGAATTGCTGTGGTATAATGATAAAGGTAAAAGTGTATAGAGTTTTAAGTGGCGCATGATTGCGATTTGGAAACTTCGGTTTCTATCGGTCATGCGCCATTTTTATTTTCAATCATTCAAAGAAAGGAGGGGCAATCGTGGGAAATACCGTTGACACTTCAAAAGGTCTGTCTCAGACAAGGCAAATGAACGGCAGACGTGTTATCAAGACCAGCGTCCGTGAGATCACCGCAGATAACGTGGTCGATGTGTTGCAGAAAGCTCTTGGCACACACGAACTGAACCGCAGTGAGATTGATTACCTGTGGAACTACTACCGTGGTAAACAGCCTATTCTCCACAGAACCAAAGAAGTGCGCCCCGAAATCTGCAACAAGATTGTAGAAAACCGAGCGAACGAGATTGTCTCCTTCAAGGTCGGCTACTTGTGTGGTGAACCCATTCAGTATGTCGGCAGAAACGGTGAGGAAGCTACCGCAAAGGCTATCGCCGCTTTGAATGAGCTTATGTTCGCAGAGGATAAAGCCACTAAAGACCAAGAGATTGTCGAGTGGCAAATGATTTGCGGCACTGCATATCGTTTGGTTCTGCCGGACGAGAAGAATGAGGAAGACGAAGCCCCCTTCGAGCTTCACACTCTCGACCCTCGTGATACCTTCGTTGTTTATTCCAGCGAGATCGGCAACAAGCCGCTCATGGGTGTGAAGTATTACAAGGACGATGAAGAAGTTCTTCGCTTCTCTGTCTACACCGAGAACCGCTACTACCTTATCGAAGGTGACATTCTGAAAGAGGAAAAGGCTCATGCCCTTGACATGATTCCTATTTTTGAGTACCCGGCGAACAATGCTCGACTCGGCTCTTTCGAGATTGTCCTTCCTCTGCTCGACACGATCAACAACATCGAGTCGAACCGTATGGACGGTATGGAGCAGACCATACAGGCTTTCATTAAGTTTGTGAACTGCGACATTACCGCTGATGATTTCAAGGAGCTGAAAGAGCTTGGCGCAATCAAGGTCAAGTCCGTGGACGGTGCAAACGCTGACGTGGACGTTGTTACCAACGATCTGAACCAAGACCAGTCTCAGACTCTTAAAGAGGACTGCTACTCCGCTATCCTCACTATCTGCGGCATTCCGAACCGTAACGGTGGTTCTTCCACCTCTGATACAGGAGCGGCGGTACTGCTCCGTGACGGTTGGTCTCTTGCAGAAGCGAGGGCAAAGGACAGTGAGCATATGTTCAAGAAGTCCGAGAAGAAAATGCTCAAGCTGGTGCTTCGTATCTGCCGTGACCTCGGTGACATTAACCTTCGCTTGAAGGATATTGACATGAAGTTCACTCGTAGGAACTACGAAGCAATTCAGAGCAAGTCTCAAGTGCTTGTCTCTATGCTACAGCAACCTAAGATTCACCCGATGTTGGCTTTCTCTCACTGTGGTATGTTCACAGACCCCGAAAATGCTTACGCAATGAGCATGAAGCATTATGAGGAGGAACAGGAAAAGCTCGCACAGCAGAATCCAAACCCCAACCCACCTACAGACCCGGACGATAAGTCCAAGAAGTGATGTTTGAGCGGTTCGCCGCTTCTAATATCGTCAGAGAAGACGTTAATCGCAAAAGGTAGAGAAACCTTAAATCGCAAAATAAGACAGAGAAGTCTACAAACGCAAGGAGGAATATCAAATGGCAAAGATTGATGTAACACAGATCGAGGGTTACGCAGAAATGTCCGCAGAGGACAAGTTGAAAGCCCTTGAGGGATTCGACATTCCCGACCCGGATTACAGCGGCTATGTGAAGAAGGACGTTTTCGATAAGACCGCTTCCGAGCTGGCTGGTGTCAAGAAACAGCTCAAGGACAAAATGACCGATGATGAAGCGGCAAAGCAGAAGGAACAGGAGGAACGTGAGGAGTTGCAGTCCAAGTACGACAAGCTCTTGCGTGAATCTGAGATTTCCAAGCATAAGGCGAAGTTGCTGGGTCTCGGTTACGATGAAAAGCTGGCTGATGAAACCGCAGAAGCTATGGCTGATGGGGATATGGAGAAGGTGTTCGCCAATCAGAAGAAGCACCTCGATTCCGTAGAGAAGCGAGTTCGTGCTGACGCTCTCAAAGATACTCCTAAACCTACTCCCGATGGAGATTCCAAGACAATGACACTCGATAAATTCCGTAAGTTGTCCCCGGCGGAGCGTGCCGCTTTCTTCGAGGAACACCCGGAAGAATACAAAGAATTATACGGAGGTAATTAACAATGGCTCATAAGATTTATGACAATTTCTTCCTCTCCAATGAGGTTGAAGACCAGTTCAATTCCCACTTGAACTTACAGCAGTTCTGTACTGTTGATAACTCTCTCGTGGGCGAAGCTGGTATGAAGCGCAAGATCAACGTCTACACCGCTACTGACGGTACTCAGAAGTTGGGTATGGGCGAGGGCAATACCAAGTCTATCGAAGTTTCCTACGCTGAGAAGGAGTACGAAATTCTGCTCGCTCAGAACCGTTTTGAATACTTCGATGAACAGGCTATGACTGATCCTATGCTTGTTCCTGTCGGTGTCCGCCACATGGGTACTGATATGTTCAACACGGTCAATGCGGACATTTTCGCAGAGTTCAACAAGGCTACTCTGACTCACGAAGCTACTTCTTACGGTTTCGGCACTTTCGCTGACGCTGTTGCGAAGCTGAACCTTGAGGAGATCGAGGGTGTGAACATCTTCGGTTTCGTGAATCCGGCTGACATGGCTGAGATTCGTAAGGCTCTGAACGAAGACCTCAAGTACGTTGAGTCCTTCGCTCGTAATGGCTACGTTGGTACTGTTGCTGGTGTAAACATCTACACCAAGAAGGACGCTGTGTCCGGCACTATCATCATTGCCACTAAGGAAGCAGTTACCATCTTCAATAAGAAGGGTACTGAAATCGAGCAGATCACTAAGAATGCTCGTTCCGAGACTGCGGCTAATACTCGTCTGAACACCATCTTCTCTCGTAAGTATTACCTTGCCGCTCTGACTGACGCTACTAAGGCAGTGAAGATCACTGTTGCCGAGAGCGTCTAAATCTAAGAACAGGAGGACAGGAAGTATGTACGAAGTTGTAAGAGCGTTCAGAGACGCTAAGAACGAAGATCACTACTACGGTGTAGGTGACACCTACCCTGTGTCCGGCTACAAGCCTACTAAGGCTCGTATTGAGGAGCTTGAGAAGGGCAAGAACAAGCACGGTAAGGTCTATATCAAGAAGGTTGCAGAGGACGAAACTCCCGACAACGGTTCTGAGCAGACCGATGGTGCTGACACTGCCGATCAGACTCCCGACAACGGTTCTGAGGAATAAGTAAAGGAGGTCGGATAACATGACGCACGATGAAAAGCTGACTGCGCTCAAGGCTATGGTCGGCGGCTCTGACACTGACGAAGTGTTATCCGCCTATCTGAACCTCGCCGGAGGTAAGATTATCGCTAAAGCATATCCGTACAAAAGCGAAGTGACCGAAGTTCCGGCTCAGTACCACTACCTACAGGTAGAGATAGCCGCCTATATGCTGAACAAGCGTGGTGCGGAAGGTCAGACTTCTCATACCGAGAACGGTATTACGAGACAGTATGAAAATGCCGATGTACCAGCTTCCATGCTGAAAGCGATTACTCCCTATTGTGGGGTGATTAAATGAGGTGCATGAACAGAAACAAGGTAAAGTTCTTCTACTCTCTGTATGAAGGACGAGAACCTATCACAGACGAGTACGGTAATGTGACAGGCGAATATGACGTAAAACACGGTAATCCGACTGAGGGCTATGCCAATATCTCTGCCGCAAAGGGTGAAACTCAGACACGGCAGTTCGGTGAGTCTGAGACCTATGACAAGGTGATTGTCATGGATAACGAAGCTCCTCCGATTGACGAATACTCAGTGCTTTGGGTCGATACCGTTCCCCAGCTCAATAAGGACGGTTCGTTGGCGGTGGACGAGGAAGGTAACGTGCTTACCCCTCATGACTACATCGTCAAGAAGGTTGCAAAGAGCTTGAATAACGTGTCGATTGCGATAAGCAAGGTGAACGTCAGTGGCTAAGAAGGTTATCAAGTTCGGATTATCGGAACGTGAGATCGACAGGGCTTTGAAGGAACTGGAACAGTACAAGCAAGACCTCATTCGTAAGACAGAAATTCTCCGTGAGAGGATTGCTGAGAGGATTGCAGATCAGTCCCGGAGCGGTTTTGCCGGAGCGATTGTAGACGATCTGTTGAAGGGCGGTCAGAGAACCGCCGAGGTCAACGTATCAGTCGAAGTCCGGGATAATATCTCGGTGATAATCGCAAGCGGCGAGGACGCAATTTGGGCTGAGTTTGGTGCTGGTGTGTATCACAACGGTTCAGTAGGAAGCTCCCCACACCCCAAAGGTGCGGAACTCGGTTTCACAATCGGCGGTTACGGCAAAGGCATGGGTAAAAAGGAGACTTGGGGCTTCTATGAAGACGGTGAATTGCGCTTGACGCATGGCGCACCAGCGGTAATGCCTATGTACAATGCCGTGAAGACCGTATGTACGGAAATCGCTGATATTGCAAGGGAGGTGTTCAAATGATTGACATGGAAAACGAGATTTTCAACGAAGTATCTGAGAGAGTCCGGGCGAAGTACCCGAACATTTTCATGACAGGTGAGTATGTGAAGTCTCCCTCCTCTTTCCCTTGTGTATCACTTGTTGAAGCGGACAATGCGACATTCCGAAACTCGCAGACTTCCGATGGTAAAGAAAACCATGCGGCGGTCATGTACGAGCTGAATGTCTACTCCAACAAGACCAAAGGTAAAAAGGCAGAGTGTAAAGAGATCGTGGTTTTCATTGATGAAATTCTCATGGAGCTGAACTTCACTCGACTTATGCTCGAACCTGTACCTAACCAAGACGAAGCAACCATTTATCGAATGCTCGGACGCTACCGGGCAGTCATTTCAAAAAACAAAACGATTTATAGGAGGTAAACCGAAATGGCAATTTCTACCTACAAGGTTTTTCTTATGAAGAAGACCGAAAATGCTTATGAAAAGCTCGTTGACATTAAGGACTTCCCCGATTTGGGTGGTGCGCCGGAAATGTTGGAGACAACTACTCTTTCCGACAAAATGCAGACCTATATTCCGGGTATTCAGTCCCTTGACGCTCTCGCTTTCACTGCGAACTACACCAAGGACGATTACACCAAGCTCAAGGCTCTTGAGGGTGTAGAGAACGACTACGCTGTGTGGTTCGGCGGCACTGAGGAAGCTGGTGTCGTGACTCCTACTGGCACTGATGGCAAGTTCGAGTTCAAGGGTCAGCTTTCCGCTTATCCCGTTGGTGGCGGTGTGAATGAGGTAGTTGATATGAACATCACTATCGCTCCTTCCACTCCTATCACTATGGCAGAAGCGTAATCAAGAAATAACAGGAGGACAGACAAATGGCTAAACAGCTTATTTTTACTTTTGAAGACAAGGAGTACACGCTTGAGTTCAATCGCAGAACTGTGGCGGAAATGGAGAAGAAGGGGTTCATTGCTTCCGAGATCACGGATAAGCCCATGAGTACCCTTCCGGCTCTGTTCGCCGGAGCGTTCCTTGCACATCACAGATTTGTGAAACAGGACGTAATCGACAAAATTTATTCCAAACTTACCAAGAAAGAGGACTTGATCGGCAAGCTGGCTGAAATGTACAACGAACCGATCATGGCTCTCGTAGAGGAACCCGAAGAAGACAAGGGAAACGTGAACTGGACAGCAACTTGGTAAGTGACTTGCTGTCCTCCACTGAGGGGAGTGGTGGTGTAACTGCCACTGCTCCCCTCAAAACTTACACAGAGAAATTCCATGAGCTTTTTCCGTACTATCTGTCAATCGGTATGACCGAGGAGCAGTATTGGGACAGAGACAGCACACTTGTGGTGGCATATCGCAAGGCGGAAGAACTCAAAACCAACAGGAAAAATCAAGAAATGTGGCTACAGGGTGCGTATGTGTACGAAGCTCTGTGCCGGGTATCTCCTCTCCTTCATGCGTTCGCCAAGAAGGGAACGAAACCTGTACCTTATATCGCTGAACCGTTTGCTATCACTGAGAAACAGGCGGAATACAGACAGGAGGAAAAGGAAAAGAAGAACTTCGATAAGGGCAAAACGATGATGGAAGGATTCATGATACGACACAACAAAAAGTTTGAAGGGAAGTGAGAACCATGTCTACTACAATCGAACAGTTAGAGGTTGAGGTACAATCCAGTGCCACGTCAGCCGTAAGTGGTATAGACGCTCTTGCTTCTTCTCTTGGTAAGTTGAAGACCGCTGTTAAAGGCGGTGTCGGCTTGACTTCTGTTGCGAAACAGCTCACCACACTGAACACTGCTTTGAGCAGTGTCAGTGCTGGTAATGCCGAAAATCTGAATAAACTTGCCAACGGATTAAAGACGCTTTCTTCCTGTGGAAGTCTCAAGCTGTCTTCCTCTGTGGCAACGCAGATCACGAACATCGGCTCTGCGATTCAGTCCTTAAATGGCACAAATTTTGGTGCGCTCAATTCCCTTGCCAATGCTCTCACTCCTTTGGCGAACATCGGTAAGTCGAATTTGAACAGCTTTATCTCTCAGTTGCAGAGATTACCGCAAGCGGTACAAGCTCTCAACTCCGTGAACATCGGTAGTTTGGGTACTCAGATTTCCCAGCTCGTGTCGGCATTGACACCGCTCACGCAGATGGGTAAGAACAACCTCACTTCCTTTATCACGCAGTTGCAGAAGTTACCACAGGTAATGACCGCTCTCAGATCGGTTGACATGGGTGCGCTGGCTTCTCAGATTCAGCAGTTGGCGAATGCCCTTGCTCCTCTCGCAACGCAAATGCAGTCTATCGCAAACGGCTTCTCCGCTTTCCCGGCGAGAATCCAGCGATTGATTAGAAGCACTAACAACCTCACCACTGCCAACAACGGTGCGTCCATGAGTTATGCGAACCTTGCGGCGAAGATCGGTATTGCCGTAGTCGCAATGAAGCGTATTGCAAGCGTTATCGCTGGCTGGATTACTGAATCCAACAAGTACATCGAGAACTTGAACCTGTTCACGGTGTCTATGGGCGAGTATGCGAACGAAGCTCAGAAGTACGCTGAGACCGTTGCTGAGATCATGGGTATCGACCCCGGCGAGTGGTTGAGAAATCAAGGTATTTTCATGACGCTTGCGACTGGTTTTGGTGTTGTGAGTGACAGAGCGTACACCATGAGTCAGAACTTGACTCAGCTTGGTTACGACCTCTCCTCCTTCTTCAATATCAGTTACGAAGACGCTTTCCAAAAGCTACAGTCGGGTATCTCCGGCGAGCTTGAACCTCTCCGTAGGCTTGGTTTCGACCTGTCTGTGGCGAGACTGCAACAGGAAGCTCTTAACCTCGGCATTCAGAAAAATGTCAACCTCATGACACAGGCTGAGAAAGCGGAACTGAGATACTACGCTATCATGACACAGGTCACTACCGCTCAAGGCGATATGGCTCGTACACTGGAAGCTCCGGCTAACCAGCTTCGTGTCTTGAAAGCACAGGTTACACAGTGCGCTCGTTCTTTGGGTAACATCTTTATCCCTGTTCTGAACGCTGTGTTACCTTATGCGATTGCTCTCGCAAAGGCTATCCGTTTGGTGGCTGACGCAATCGCAAGCCTTTTCGGATTTGCTCTGCCGGAGGTCGATTACAGCGGTATTAGTAGTGCCGCTGGCGGTGTCGGTGACATTGCAGACGGTCTCGGTGACGCAACCGATAAAGCGAAGGAGCTGAAAAATGCACTCCTCGGCATTGACGAGCTGAACATTATTTCTCCGCCCGAAGATTCGTCCGGCGGCGGTGCTGGTGGTGTTGGCGGCGGTGCTGGTGGTCTCGGCTTCGAGCTTCCTACTTATGACTTCCTCGGTGACGCTGTAAACAGCAAGGTCGAAGAAATCCTCACTAAAATGAAGGAATGGCTCGGTCTTACTGAGGACATTGACACATGGAGCGAGTTTTTCCATACGAGACTCGGCAGAATCCTCACTACTGTGGGTGCTATTGCTCTCGGTCTCGCAACGTGGAAGATTTCTCAGAGCGTTCTCACTGGCATTCAAGGTCTGTTGGCTTTGAAGAAAGCCGGATTGGGTAATGGTCTGACACTCTCCATCGGTCTGAGCTTTTCCATTGCTGGTATCGCACTGGAAGCGGCTGGTATCATTGACGCTATTCAGAACGAACTCAACGGAATGAACTTCGCTCAGATTCTTGGCGGCGGTAGTTTCATCACAATCGGCGGTGCTTTCATCGGCAAGGCGGTTGCTGGCTGGATTACCTCTGCTTTCAGCGGAAGTGCTGTTGCTACAGCTCTCTCCACGGCGGCAACAAACTTGGGTCTCGGTACTGCAACGGCGGCTGGTGCGGCTTTGGGTGCTGGTATCGGCGGTATTATCGCTGGTATTCCGGCATACATCACTGGCATTTATGACGCTATCAAAAACGGTATTGACTGGCTGAGTTCTGCGCTTATCGGTGCTGGTGCTACGGCGGCTGGTGCTGGTATCGGTGCTATCATCGGTGCTTGTGGAGGTCCGATAGGAGCTGGTATCGGTGCATTGATCGGTCTCGCAGTCGGCTTGGTGACTGACGGTATCATTCTCGTAGTTCAGAAATGGGACGTAATTGTCGAGTTCCTTGACAATTTCTTTACGAAGACCATTCCGGGACTGTGGAGTGACTTCACCACTTGGCTCGGCAAGATTCCGAAACAGCTCGAAAAATTCTTCAAGTCGTTGCCCGGAAAAATCGAAGACTGGTTCGATGATCTGTGGCAACCGATTAAAGATTATGACTGGAACTCTCTCGGCTATAACATCGGACAGTGGTTCGGTAATGCTTGGAAGACCGCAGTCAACTTCGTAACCGTAACGATTCCGACATGGTTCACAAATATGTGGAACAGTATCAAGTCTGCTTTCAAGCAGTTCTTCACTGTGACGCTCCCTACCTTCTTCACACAGACGATTCCGAATGTGGTAACGAAGGTGGCAGAATTTTTCAAGGCACTGCCCGGAAAAATCTACAATGCGTTCGTTTCCGCAAAACAGTCCATTGTCGATATTGGCTCGGCTATCATTGATGGTATTTGGGAAGGTCTACAGTCCATTTGGAAAGCTATCACGGATTTCGTAGATGGTTTTGTACAGGGCTTCAAGGACGCACTCGGTATTCATTCTCCTTCCACCGTCTTCAAGGCGATTGGCGAGGACATTGTAGCCGGACTGTTACAGGGTATCGAAGGTTTCACCAATATGATGAACACCGTTAAGGAATGGGGCGCAAGCGTCATTGAGTGGTTCACTAAGGGTGAAGACGGTAAGAACATCGTAGATCATTTCAAAGAAATCGGCGGTAACATCATCGGCGGTTTCAAGGATAAGATCAGCACGACCTACACCAACGTGAAGACCAGTGTTACCACTTGGGCTTCCAAGGTCAAGGAGTGGTTTACAAGCGGCTCGTTTGGCGGTGTGAATGCTACCTCCTTCGGTACGTTTGCAAGCAATGTGATTACAGGGTTCAAGGATAAAATTTCCTCTACCTACAGTACGGTCAAGTCCTCGATTACCACTTGGGCGAGCAACGTAAAAACGTGGTTCACCAGCGGTTCTTTCGGAGGTGTGAACAGCACTTCGTTTGCTACCTACGCAAGTAACGTAATCAATGGTTTCAAGGACAAGATCAGTTCTGCGTACACCAACACTAAGTCCTCGATTACAACGTGGGCTTCCAACGTCAAGAGCTGGTTCAGCGGTACGGCTTCTTCCAGTGCTTTTGCTGGCTATGCGAATGACATTATCAACGGCTTTAAGAACAAGATCGGTGAAGCGTACACCAATGCGAAGTCTAATATGCAGACCTTCGCTTCCAACGTGAAGTCGTGGTTCACAGGTACGGTTTCCTACAGCTCTTTCTACTCGATTGCGTCTGACGTAATCAGTGGTTTCAAGAACGGTATCGGCAATCTGTACTCCACCTGTAAGAACACGATCAAGAGTTGGGGTTCTGACATTATCGACTGGTTCAAGGGAGTTCTCGGTATCAATTCTCCTTCTAAGGTCTTCTACGAAATGGCTGGTTTCTCCGTTGAAGGTTTCAACAACGGTTTCAGCTTCCTCGGAAAGTCTACGAAGGGTGTGGTAAGTAGCTGGGCTGACTCCTTCACTGCCGTGACACCTACAATGAGCTTTGCAGTAGATACCTCTGCGCTCAAGTATTATGACTCCGGCTCTTTCGCTAAGTCCGTGTCCGCAAACGTGACAAGCAACACCTCTGTCACTGCGACTGGCTTCATGGAGGGTATGGAGGAGTTCTACAGAGAGTATGTAGAACCTACGATGGCTCAGATGGCGGCTGATATGCGCCGACAGGCTGATAAGAACGAGCAGACCATCGTTCAGATCGGCAACCGAACTGTCTCTGACGCTGTAACCACTCAGCAGAAAGCAAACGGTTTCGTATTCGCTAAGTAAGGAGGGACGGTAATGTCTTATATCAAGGTCAACGGATATGAATTGCCCCCTCCGAAGCGAGGGGTACACCCCATTGTCACTACAGTTGTTGACGCTGGCAGAAATGCAAACGGAGCGGTAGTTGGTCAGCGTGTGGGTCGAGACCAGTACAAGCTCGATGGGCTTGAATGGTCTTGGCTCACCGCAGATCAATGGAGTCGCATTCTGAGTGCGCTCAGTCCGTTCTTTGTGTACGTCAGCTTCATCGACCCGGTGAAGAACAAAGAGGTCACAATCAAGATGTACTGTGGCGATAGAACAGGCGAACCCTATTGGGTGGACGAGAACGGACACCCGACACACTACAGAAATTGTAAGGTGAATCTTATCGACACAGGCGAGTAAAGGAGCGATTTTATGCAGAAGGTATCGAAAGCATATAAAGAAAGCATGAAATCTTCCCTCCGGGAGAGAGCATATATCATGCTCTCTTTCGGACTCGTAAACCAAGAAGCACAGGCAAAGGCGAGAATCGCTCCGGGCGATTTCGCTTACTTCTCCAATGCGGCGAACCTGTTCTCGGAGAAATCCGCTGAAATGGTCTACGCAACGCTTGAGGAAGATTTCACTAAGGTAGACGGTTCGATGTTGTTCCTCCCTCGAAGGAATAGCTCGGACACTTACTACGACACTGGCTTGGTCGGCGGCACACTGCTTTCCGAAGCACTGTATGAGCTTACGATCGACCTTAACACTGGTGCTACTGACTTCAAGGGTATCACAATCAATTTTGGTGAGAATTACCCTGTCGATTTCGACATGGTGAGCAGTAGCGGACAGACAATAGAAATTCGAGATAACACACTGGCTGAGTTTACTTCCGAGGAGGTTCTTGAGAACACGACCTACGTCAAGCTGGTCTTCTACAGAATGAAGAACCCTCAGAGCAGACTTCGTATCTACTCTATCCGCTTCGGTTACGGTCTCGTGTACTACAACGATTCTGTTATGAGTTCGTCTCTTGATAGTTACATTTCGCCCATTGGTGCGGACGTACCTCAGATTGACTTCTCTGTACAGCTAAAGAACTACGACCACTACTTCAACGTGGATAACCCGAAATCCGCTATTAACTTCCTTGAGACAGGACAGGAAATGGAAATCTTCTATGGCTACCAGCTCCCGGACTCTGAGGAGATCGAGTGGGTTCGAGGAAACCACCTGTTGTGTTCTGAGTGGGAGTCGGACGATTACACGGCTACAATCCGTTGCCAAGACATTTTCCGTAATATGGACTCGGAATACTACAAAGGTACATACACCAGTGCCGGAAGAAGTTATTTCGATTTGGCAAAGGAAATTCTTACTGACGCTGGTCTCAGTGATTACTATATTGACCCTCGTCTCAAGAAACTGTACACGAAGAACCCTCTGCCGAGAGTCCAGCACAAAGAAGCGTTGCAGATTATCGCAAATGCCTGTCGATGTGTTCTCTCTCAGACGAGATTTGGTTCTGTTCAGATCAAGTCTTCCTTCAACCCGGAAGCGGCGGCTTCCTCCAATGGTGAGACCGCTTATTCACAGGTTGGGAACATTCTGAATGACAGCGTGAAGGACGAGTACGCTTCCCTCGCTGGGAATTATACGGTGGCAAACGGCGGAATGTACTTCCTTCCTCGTAACGTCAGCGGTAACGTCCTCAACACTGGCTATGTGTCGAGTGCGATTTCCGATGAAAACGGCGAGTTTGGTACGAACCCTGTTGTTACCATCGTACAGGAAGCGGCTTGTATGTACTACGGTGTGAAGTTTGTCTTCGGACACGCTCTCCCGGCGGCAATCACAATCCGCACCTACAACAACGGCTCACTCGTAGAGGAATACGAGGTTGAGGACGAGATCACGAAGACGTTGGTTATCCTCCATGACTTTGATGATTTCGACACGATGAAAATTGAGTTCACGAAGACCGCTGAACCTCATAACCGCATTGTGCTGAATCATTTCAGTTTCGGTGACGTAACGGACTTCACTATGACTCGTACCGACATGACCTCCTCTCCGAAAGCAATCAAACAGGAGCTTATCAAGGAAGTCATTGTTCCTTGCTACAGTTATCAGAACGGTACGCTGGAAGAAAGCCTTGTGAGTGAGGAAATCGAGGTTGTGAACGGACAGGTGGAAACCTTCTTCATCGGTGAACCTTCCTACAATTTCAGAGCTACGCTCGATGAAGGAAGCTCCGGGGTCTCCATAGTGGCAAGCGGCAATTACTATGTGACGCTGAAATTCTCTAAGACTGGTACGTTCCGTTTGGAGGTCTTCGGCTATCGCTACAAAATCGTTGAGCGGTATGCAATCAAGACCCTTCACAGTCGAGGTAAGACAATCAAGTGGGAGAATCCTCTGATCTCCGATATGACGATGGCTACCGACCTTGCTGAATGGCTGGGCGAGTATTACACCGCTGGTATCGAGTATAAGTACAACACGAGGGGCAACCCGGAGATTGACGCAAACGACATTGTGTACCAAGAGAATGAGTTCCACAAGGATATGAAGGTTACGATCTACCGTCAGACCTTGAATTTCAATCAGAGCTTTTCGGGCAAGGTTACAGCTCGAAGAATAGGAGGTTAAGTATGGCATGGGTAACACCTAAAACCGATTGGAACGGTGAAACTGCCGCAGACGGTACTTATATCGGGGACAGGTTCAATGCTGTTGACTTCAACCGCATTAAGAACAACCTCGATTACCTCCGGGAGCTGGCAATCAAGCTCTATGACGAATTTGCTATCAACGCTCTCGGCTCTGACCGTACTCCGGCAGACTACTTCTACGCTGATGAAATCAATCGGCTGGAAGAAAATCTGACTACCATAAACAACAAAACTCTGAGAAGGTCTTATGGCACTGCGCCAACTTATGTAGATAACGGAAGGACGATGGACTTTGCGGAGCTGAATAGGCTGGAAAGTGCTATGCTCGACCTTTATGACAGACTCAGCAATGAGTCGGAAGGGAGGAGAATGTTCACATGGAATTTCGGAATGAAGGGAGGTGGCTTGTAAATGGCATGGGAACGCTTACCTGTTAATTATACGGACGCTGTTTGGAGCGGACTGAAACGCTATTCGATGGTAAACAACGAAGACGGTACAGTCTCCTTCCAAGACGTAACGGTCTATAGCCACAAGGAAAACTCTTTCTTTGGTGCGAAGGACGCAAACCGTATGAACGAAGCATTGAACACCATCATGTCAATGCTGGAAAACGGTACAGACTTGTACACTGCATTTCAAGACTACTTCGCTACACAGAAGACTTTGTTCGAGCAGACCGCTACGGCTAC
>CATJCJ010000615.1 GCA_949738935.1 uncultured Eubacteriales bacterium
ATATAATTATTCATGGTTTGTTGCGTTATACCATAAGATTCTGCTAATTCTTTTTGTGTAGATGGGTGATTTGAATTTGGCAAATTAAAAAGTTTTTCATTTGCCACTGTATACTGATTTCCATGATTACCACCCTGTACAAAACCATAATAATTATTTAGAAAATCAAAACATCTTCCAAGTTTTACAGGATTTGTATTGCCCAAAACCCTTTGACGGATATTAGATTCATAGTGCAAAAGCTACTTCATGCTCTCACAAGTCGGTAGTTTTGCGGAATTGCTATTTTAAGTTAATGGAAAATGATGTCGTTGAAATCACGTTTTCAAGTGGTATAGATTTACAAGAAATTTTATTGAAGGGGGGTGAACTATTAATGGGAAAAGTATCTGGAAACACACATACCCAGCAACAGGTTAATAATTATTCCAATCAGCGTAATTCCAACAATTCCGCTTATCGGGCAAATAACAACAATCATGCTAACCAGTTAAATCCAAATAATCAGGCAAGCAAAAGCGGTCAATCCAATAAATAACAATTCAATTTGCTACAACTAAAGCCAGTCCGTTTAATTTAGGCTGGTTAAATTTATATACTCGCTAAATAACTTTATTATATTCTTTTGCTTTTTCATGTGCTACTCTTCTAGCTTCATCCTCGTCTGCGAAAGAACCAAAATATTTGTTTTTACCATTGACACGAAACGACACTCTCCATCTATTTCTCTGCTTATTATATGTAATATATTTATATTTTGAAGTTTTTTTATTCCCTATAAATTTTACTTTCAATTCATATGCCTTACTCAAACATTGTTTCTCTGTTTTATATGGTAATCTTTCAGCAATTTTACTCCCCTCTAATGGATAGTATTTTTTTAATATTTCAATTTCATCCTTATTCCAAAAACGATATATATTGTTTATATTCAGTTTATGTATCATGCCGTGAACACTTATTTCTGTCCTATTAAGTTTGTTCGCAATTTCCTTAATGGATAACACATTATAATTATCTATCAAAAATTTTTTATCCTTTTCTTTCCATCTATTCCCATAAGTCAATCTCATCTCTTTAGCTTTTGAACTTATAGATATATTACTCCTCTCTACCGAAAGCATGGATTTTATTTTTGTACCCATACTTGGATAATATTCCCGCATCAAATTTTCATCTTCTTCTGACCAGTCATAACCTATAATCCTTCCCTCAATTTCCTTAAAAGCATTTACAGCATCTATTACCTGGTCAAACACAAAGAAACTTTCAATATCATCTCTGGTTATCTCCTTTGTATTACTGTCATCAGAATTACACTTTCCATCACTACCCTGTTTATAATCAACACAAAAATCCTCATTAATCTTGTTCTTATCCCTTTTATTAAAAGCATACAGCAAATCATCTTTCAAATTGCACTCCATAATAGACTCACAATTTGCCACTAAATCAAAGATTATAGGTACAGTATCCATATCAACACTAAATACACGCCCTATTTGTTGATAGTAAAGGTTAGGTGATATTGTATTTCTTAGCAAAATTACACCATCAATACCGTGTACACCTTCTGACAACATCGCAACCGACAAGCATACCGACAATTTATCATCACCTATAAAAGCGTTAAATTGTTTGTCTTTCTCTAGATTTTTACAGTGAACTTCGTAAAAATTACATGTTATTCCTGCTTCTGAAAACCATTGCTCCAAGCAGGATCGCATCAGCTTCAAATGACTTATATTATTACAAAATGCAATATACTTTCCTTTATCACTGTTGATATATTTCTTAAATATAGAAGAAACACCTTTGCTTTTATCCAGATTTTTCTTCATAATTGCTACTTCTTCTAACATTTTTTCTTTATCTTCATCAGAATTACAACTTCTCTGCATTTTATTTATTATCGAATTTGCCTCATTTTCATAAGTATAAAGACCTGCTATATAGCGAGGTAATGGCAACATACGATTAAGAATTGCCTCCGCAAGACTAATTTCATTTGCAATACAGCCATTAAATAATTCTTCTGCCATATTCCGTTTACCGTCTAAAAATCTGATTGGAGTAGCCGAAAATCCAATATACTTACAGTCATCAGGAAAAGAATCAAACATTTTTTGTAAACCGATATTCCATTTAGGCGCACCTGCCCTATGCATTTCATCTACAACTACCAATTTAGGAGAAAGAAATTCCTGAATTTTTTCATCATCCAGTTTTCCAAGTGCGGAATATGTAAGAAATTTTACGTTGCAACTTGGTAATCCATATATTTTCATTTTCTTTTGTAGCTGCTCAAAGATATACTTTTGAGGCTCAATGACAATAATATCTTTTCCTTGCTCTGTATAATCTTCAATCAACTTTAGAATAAGATATGATTTTCCTGATCCTGTTGGCTGGATAATGCAAGTCCTGTTATTAGTTTTAAAAATTTCCTGCATTTTCTTGTAAGTATCTTCGTTGTGTGGTTTTAAATCGTTCTCTAATCTCATGTGTATAACTTCCTTTCGATATATTTGCGTTTTATATGCTCCACATCTATATTCTCTTTTTGTTTCTGATTTTTTCGCAAAAAGAAA
>CATJCJ010000616.1 GCA_949738935.1 uncultured Eubacteriales bacterium
TATAATAAAGGAAACTGGCTGTTGATAGATCGGAACTGTTTAAAAGGCGGTATTGGGGAATTTGACCTTAATATTCCCGAAGGGGCACATATTAAAATGCATCTTGTAGGCGGAGGTTCGGACGGCGCGAAATGGTATTCCGCTCCCAATCCCCCTTATGATATAAACGCTTCCGAATGTAAGGCGGGAGGAGCGGGCGGATATGTTCTTGAAAAAGAATTGTCCCTCGAAACCAACGTTCATTGCACTGCGGCTATTGCGGATTCCAACGATAATGACGGTACATATATAGTAATCGGAGACAAGACATATAGGTGCAATGATAGCGGAAGCACCAAAACCCCCGCTTCCAAAAGCGCGGCGGCGGCTAAAAATCCCGATAGCACCACTAAGTACATAAATGGAGAAGACGGCAAGAACGGCGTTAATACCTCTTATGGCTATGTGGGTTCATCAGGCGGCGGTGGCGCGGACAATATTTATCGCATTATGGGCGCGGGCAAAGGCGGAATCGGCGCCGGAAACGGAGGGACGGCAGACACAAAGCCTCCTAAAAACGGATATAATGCCGTCAATTACGGTTGTGGCGGAGGCGGAGGCGCTCTCAAACAATACAGTCATACCACGGCGGGTCAAGTCGATCGCTCCGACCCCGGTAAAGGTATGCCCGGATGTATTATTTTTGAAATAATAGCATCCGATGTTCCCTGTCCCGATCCCGGAAAGGGAGGAACGGGAGCCGGAGACGGCGGACAGCCCGGAAACGACGGTGAAAACGCCGTAAACTACGGCTGTGGAGGCGGCGGAGCTGGATATTACGCGGTTGATTCCGACGGTAATGTAAAATACGGTAAACCCGGTATTGGTATGCAAGGCTGCGTTATTATAGAAATTGATTTTGAGGGATTTGAAAATAACAATAATAAAAAAAAACAATTTCTGGTAGACTGGACTGCGGCTTCCGACAAGGAATACCGATATATTGTAACCGGATGTAATTACGAAA
>CATJCJ010000617.1 GCA_949738935.1 uncultured Eubacteriales bacterium
GGTTTTGAGGGCACAGCCTTATATGATCCTCGATAGCTCAATGGTAGAGCACTCGGCTGTTAACCGAGTTGTTGTAGGTTCGAGCCCTACTCGGGGAGGTAAAAATAGTTTAGCAAAACCTGTAGACATGGCTGTTTACAGGTTTTTGCGTATTTTATCTCTCACTGAAAAATAGGGCACGGAAATACGGTAAAGGTTAGCGCAACCGCAATGGTTACATGCTGGTTTTCAATGGTAGAGTATGCTGAGAATTGGGATTATTTAGAAAAATTTTTGTATTGTAAAAAAGTAACTTATAAATAAAACAGGAGCGCGTTGCTTTTTTGGTATTCAAAATCGTAGTCAATTGAGATTAGAATTATTATGTTTTGAAATATAATGTTTATAAAATATAATGAAAGTAGATGTTCTGGGAGGAGTAAAGATGGATATAAAACCGAATACTATGACAATAACACAATTATTATCATCAAGATGTCAATTTTCTATCCCCAGATTTCAAAGGGAATATTCTTGGGAAAAAAGAAACTATCGTGAATTTATTGATGATATGATTGCTTGCTTAAGAATAACTGATAAGGCTATTTATGATTCTCCATATTTTTTAGGAACAATGCTTTTTATCGGAAACCTTGAAATGGCTGGACAGACTTTAGATGTCGTGGATGGTCAGCAGAGATTGACAATTATAACAATACTTTTTTCTGCTATTTCTGATCATTTCCGTGAGTTAGGAAATGATAAACTAAGTGAACGTATTTTTCAGTATATTATGACGGAAGATGATAATGGTGATTCTGTTAGAGTTATACAAAGTAAAACGCATTATCCCTTTTTTTCATACTATATTCAAGATATAAAAAAAGAAATACGGCAGGAAGCAACTTCTGAAGAAGAAGTGTGCATACAAGAAACTTTTGAGTACTTATATCAAAGGACGTCTGAGAATAGTCTGAGAAGTTCATTATACAAGTTATATGGGAAAAAGTATGTAGATAATATTTCTTATGAGGATATCTTAAAGGCACTTAGAGACCAAGTGTTAAAAAGTCTTGTTGTTATTATTTCAACCGGGGATCGAAAAGATGCAAATTCAATTTTTGAGATTTTGAATGCAAAGGGTAAAAGATTGGCAAGTGTAGATTTAATTAAGAATCAAATTTTTTCGGTATTAAATACTACAGAACCAGCAGATTTTGCTGATATTACTTGGAATAAAATAAAAAATATATTGTATAGTCGAGAAGAAACAGTCGGTATGGCGACATTTTTCAGACATTATTGGATTTCAAAATATTCGCAAAGCTCTGAAAAACAATTATATGACAAGTTTATTAAAACAGTAGTACCTGTTAATGATGAGACATATAAGGAATTTCTTCAGATTATGGAGAAAAATGCCCAATATTATGTGCAAATAGTTAATCCCTCTCGAGAAGATTACCAAAATAGAAAAGAATATTTTTGGTTAGTTCAAAGCCTTGATTATTTATCGGATAAATTTAATATTGTGCAAATCCGAATTGTATTAATGGCAATGATGGAAATAAAAGAGCGTGGATTAATTGCAACAGGAAAATTTAAAAATTTTGTACAATATTTGGAAGGATTTCATTTTGTTTACAACGCAGTGCTTTCACGAAGATCTAATGTGTTCGACTCACCTTATTCTAGTTTTGCTCGAAGACTCAGAAAATGTCAGACAAGAGAGCAGGTTGATAAGTGTATAGAAGATTTAAAAAATAAGTTGAATAAAGAGTATCCACCATATAATGATTTTAAAAATAAATTTATTCACCTTAAATATTCAAAACAAGATACACCAGACAATCTAAAGGTCAAGTATATTATTAATAAAATATATTGTTATTTTACGAATGGAAAAGAAGAGATTTTTCCAGATAATGGTAGTATTGAGCATATACTTCCGGAGAATTTTGGCGAAATGGCATTAAACATTGGTAATTTGATTTTATTGGAAATTAACTTAAACAATGCTGCAAGCCACTTGCCTTACAATGAAAAAAGAGATAACTATTACCTAAAGTCTAATTATGATTGGGTAAAAAACTTTGTTAGCAACCATTTAGAATGGACTGAAGACGATATTGTTGCAAGAGCGGAGAAAATGGCAAATATATATTATCATGAAATACTTAGAAAAGAGTAAGTATTCATGATTAAAAATGGAGTGCCAGTGCTTGTTTTTTGTAAGTACATTTCAATTAGGGATAGGGTAGTAAAAGGAAATGATTGGAGAAATTGAAATATATAAAAATAGGGATATGAATATCTCTGAAGAAGAGGATCAATCCACTGAGTGGAAATGGTCTTGGAATGATGATTTCTTAAAATGGTTATGCGGTTATGCGAATATGGATGGAGGAATTCTTTATGTGGGAGTTAATGATGACGGATATGTAGTTGGGCTTAAAGATTCCAGAACGCTTCTTGAATCCTTGCCTAATAAGATTAATGATAAATTAGGAATTGTTGCAAGTATAAAAATACATCATGCAGACAGGCAGGGAGTTAATATCAGGTATGGGAATAATGTTCCAATCAATATATCTGAAAAACTTGTAAA
>CATJCJ010000618.1 GCA_949738935.1 uncultured Eubacteriales bacterium
AAGTGAGGGTGAGAAGGTAATGCTCAAGGGATTTGGCAGGTTTGAAATGCGGACGGCAAAGGAGAGGATTGGCAGGAACCCGAATACCAAAGAGGAATACATGATACCGGAGCATGAAAAGGTAAAATTTGTTACAAGTGAAGGGCTGGCAGACAGGATAAAGGAAAGGCGTGTGGCAGGTACGGATGAAAATGAATGAAAAGGACATGTTGCATATGGCAATGAATAGGGCGCAAAATTGCGCTGAATGCGAATTTATGAGGATGTATGACTATGGTAAAAGGATTTATTGTTGTGACCATCCGGACAGGGCTGACGATATGGGGAAACTAAGTCGGGAGAATTTGACAGAGTCAAGTCCTGAATGGTGTCCGCTGAGATGCAAAAGTAATAATAATGCGGATACTGATTTGATAAAGATGGAATCCGAGACATATTTTGTAGATAAAGAAGGTAGAACGGTTAAAATAAAAGTACCACGACCAGAATATAGTTCAGAAATATTTTCATAGAGATGTGGAGGTATTACATATGCAGTTTAAGGATTTGGAATGGAAGGATGTTGTATCGGATGGAAGAATTGTATGCAGCCATGGTGAAATCAGTTTATGTGGATGGATTAAGATTGAATTCAAAATCAACCATGAACCGGAGGAAGATAAGTATATGCTGTATGCTTTTGGCAAGGGAAGTGTCAGAAGGTTACAGCCTGAAAAGCATGGTACGGTTGAATCGGCGAAAAATGCGGCATACAGGATTTACAGCAATGAGATGGAGCGGATAAAGAGGGCAGTTGATTATTTTGTGTCAGATGGTTGTTGTTAGCGGCCTGCTGCCTCAAGTGCATATTTGCACGGTGAAATTTAACAACAACATTTTGGTTGTGGTTGGAATAGCAAAGGGAAAAATCCCGTGGCTGATTATGTATAAATTGCCATTACAGGGCAATCAAAATATTCTGTAATACCAAGATTCAAGAAAATCTAATAACTATTAACAATGACGATTGTTCAAATCTGGACAGTGAAATTCCAATAAATAAGATAAA
>CATJCJ010000619.1 GCA_949738935.1 uncultured Eubacteriales bacterium
CTGGCAAGAAAACTAATTGAGCGAGGCGATACCGTTATAGGTTTTGACAATTTTTTTGCGTCTTCTATTGACACAATAAAAGATATTTTAAATAATGATAAATTATTTTTTTATGAATATGATATCAATAATAATGAACAGATGACAACACTGAAAAACGATATTATAAAAACCAAAGATAACTTTGATGAGATTATTTATATTAATTGTGCTGCTGTTGTTCATACAGAGCATTTTTATTTTATAAACCGAACCTTTGACACAAATGTTTTAGGAATGAAAAAGTTTTTAGACCAAGCCATTGAGGTTGGAGCGAACATTTATATAAATTGCTCAACATCAGAAGTTTACTCAATGAACTCTTGGAGTGAAAACGGTGTTTCCGAGGAAGATTTCCTTACTCTCGCAAACGCTGAGCACAGTCAAAGGACAAGCTATGCCACAGGCAAACTTCTAACAGAATTTTTTATGAAAGACGCTGTAGACGAAGGAAAAATAAAAGGCTGTTCAATTCGCTTCGCCAATGTTTACAGCAAAAACGAACTATATCCAAAGCATATTATACCTCATATCATAAACGAGTTAAGAACCAAAGGCAGCGTTGAGCTTCTTGAAAACTCAAAAGTCAACTATAGGACATTCCTTCATAATGACGACAGTTGTTCCGCCGTCATAGCCCTGGCTGATACCGAGACAGCCCTTGACGGAACAGTATATAATGTCGCCACAGACGAGGAAGTTTCAATAATTGATTTAGTCGGAATTTGCGCGAGAAAGCTTGGAATAGAAAACCCAAATATAGTATTCAAGGGCTATAGGGAGTCAGACCCTGTAAGAAGGCTTTTAAACATTGATAAAATTCAGAAAAAAACAAACTGGAAACCAAAAATTTCTCTGGAAAAGGGAATTGAAATGTGTCTGGAGGAAATAAAAAATTGAAAATTCTATTAATCACAGTGGCAGGATTATCAGAAAGATTTAGTAAGTCTTTAGGAAAGGACTGCCTCAAATGTATTTACTATAAAAATGATTTTAAAGAATCCCTATTATATCAAATGCTCTATAAAACAGATAAATTTGACAAATATGTCATTGTCGGCGGATATAAATTTGACGAATTAAAAGAAACTGTCAAAAACCAATTAAGTGACATTATTGATAAGATTATTTTGGTAAAAAACAATTATTACACTGAATATGGCTCAGGATATAGTCTTTATGCCGGATTAAAAGAAATTCAGAATTTAAACTATGATGAATTAATATTCGCCGAAGGAGACCTGTTTGTTGACAACGAAAGTTTTATTAAAATATATAATCACAAAAACAACGTTATCACCTGCGGAAAAGAACCCATTTTAGCTAATAAAGCGGTCGCTTTCTACTATGATTTAGACTATCACGTTCATTATATATATGATACAAATCATAAAGCGCTGCAAATAAACGAACCATTTTTAGGAATATTCAATTCAGGGCAAATGTGGAAATTCACAAATTCAGAAAGATTAAAATATTTGACGTCTAATTTAAGTGATGAATTATGGCAGGGAACCAATTTAAACTTGATTCAGGAATATTTCGGCAATCTTGAAAAAAATGAATATGACATAATCACCTTTAACAAATGGATTAACTGCAATACAATATCTGATTTTGAAAAAACCGCTCAGTAACACGATATGGAGGATACCCAAATGAAATCATTAAACGAAAAACTCAGCTTATTAAAAGAGGATTTAAGAAATCGTTGTCCAAAAATTATGATTATCGGACTCGGCAGCGTAGGATTATATTTACTTGACTATCTTATTTCTTCCAATGAGGAAACAGACATATATGTTGTCGGAAGAAATGAGGAAAAAATGACATCAGATGTTAATATAGTAAAAGTAGCCTCTCTGATAAGACAAAAAAACAAATCTCATATCACGATAATTCCAAATATTGACTTAAACAAAATTTCAAATATTGAGGAATGTCTCTCAAAATATACTCCTGATATTATTATAAACAGCAGCAGGGCATATTCAGGTTTAAAATATGGCAGTATATCATGGAACAACATCAGGGCATATGGAATATGGTCTCCTCTCGCGATAAAGTACATTAAAAACATTATGTCGGCTTATAAAAACACAAACAGCGATTCAATAGTAATAAACACATCTTACTCAGACGCTGTCATTCCATGGTTAAAATCAGCCGGAGAGGAATATCCCGATTTTGGAAGCGGAAATATCAATCATCTTATTCCAAGAATAAAATTCGCCGTCGCGAAAAAACACAATATTACAGACTTTTGGAATATTGATATAACATACGCGGCAAGCCATTTTCACGATGTGGTCATAAGTAAAGAAGGGCAAACCGAAAATGTGGAACAGCTTATAAAAATAAAGTACAACGAAAAAGACCTCAATCCACAAATGGACGAAATTTTTTCAATGTGTAAAATCCCAATGCCTGTTGACGCGAAAAGAAATATGATGAACGCCTCAAGCAACTTTGAGATAATTCAGGCAATACTAGGAGCCGTAAAAAAAGGCAAACGAACAAAACTCCATTGTCCGGGAGTATTTGGCGAAATAGGAGGGTATCCTGTTATAATAGATGGAAAAGCAAACAAAGTCAGCGCTCAATTAGACCAAAGCTGTTTTAATATTGAGCAAATGAGAGCAAAAAACAAAGAATCCATTTATCTCGATGGAATTAAAGACATAAAAGATGGAACACTATATTATACGGAAGAATTAATTCAAAAAACAAAAAAAGCGTTTGGCGTAAAACTTATGGAGAAAATCCATTTCAGCGAAATTGACGAAGCCGCCGACTTCATAATAAACAACATTATAAATAAAAACATTTAAACGTCTCAATAAAAACCGTAAGTTTCACTTACAATTATCCGCTTTCTTACAAGAAAGCGACGAAAAAACTTTATAATGCAAATCACTTATAGCAATTCGCGAAATTTTTATTGATTGGCTATAATTTGTTTAAAGAGCGGAAAGGATAAAAAGATATGAAAAAAGTATATACTTGTTTTTGTACAGATGTCATTCACGAGGGACACATCAATATTATAAATAAAGCTAAGGAATACGGCGATGTTATTGTAGGAGTATTAAACGATGAGTCAATGGTACAATTCGATAAGTTTCCAATAGCCTCTTTTGAGGAAAGAATAAAAATGGTAAAAGACATTGACGGAGTAAGTGAAGTTGTTGTACAAGAGGAAATTATGTATGATAAAATCATCGACAAAATTCGTCCTGATTATGTTGTTCACGGAGATAACTGGAAAAACGGACCTTTAAAATCGATAAGAGATAATGTGGAATCGCTTTTGAAAAAATACGGAGGAAGCATTATAGATATTCCTTACACATATAACGAAAATGTAAAACGTATTGATACTCGTATGAAAGAGCTAAAGTCAATGCCAGAATACAGGCGTAAAAGATTAAAACAATTAACTGATTTGGTTCCGATTGTAAAAACAATAGAGGTACACAGCGGTTTAACAGGTCTTATCGCTGAAAAAACAATTGTAGAAAACAACGGTCAGCTATCTCAATTTGACGCTATGTGGATAAGCTCATTATGTGACTCAACAAACAAAGGAAAACCGGATATCGAGTTAGTTGATATGACCTCAAGATTCAGAACAATCGACGATGTTATGGAAGTAACCACAAAACCCATTATTTTTGACGGAGACACAGGCGGACTTATTGAGCACTTTGTATATACAGTAAGGACCCTTGAAAGAATGGGGGTTTCCGCGGTCATCATAGAAGATAAGACAGGGCTCAAAAAGAATTCACTTTTTGGAACAGAGGTTGAGCAAACTCAAGACTCAATAGAACACTTCTGCGAAAAAATCAAAGCCGGAAAACAAGTTCAGTTAACAGAAGATTTTATGATTATAGCGAGAATTGAAAGTCTGATTTTAGAGCAGGGAATGGATGACGCTTTAAAAAGAGCAAGAGCTTATGTAGAGGCAGGCGCTGACGGAATTATGATTCACAGCCGCAAAAAAGAGCCTGACGAAATTTTAGAATTCTGTGACTTATTTAGAAAAGAGAACACAAAAACTCCCATAGTTGTTGTACCTTCTTCTTTCAATGTAATAACAGAGAAAGAGCTTTCCGAACATGGAGTCAATATTGTAATCTATGCCAATCAGCTTACAAGAAGCGCGTTCCCCGCGATGGAGCAGACAGCCAAAGACATTTTGCTTCATCATAGAGCAAAAGAGGTCGACAGCAGATTAATGCCAATAAAAAATATAATTTCGTTAATAGAGGAATTATAAAACAAATCAAAAGGAGATATTAATAAATGAATATAGTTGATTTAGTAAAAGTAATCGGCTCGGATTTTTTCACAGGCGTACCTGATTCTTTGCTGAGACCATTGGGTGACTATTTAATGGATACATATGGTGTTGACGGAAAACACCATATTATCGCCGCCAACGAGGGAAACTGTACAGCGCTGGCGGCAGGATATCATCTTGCCACAGGAAAAACTCCTGTTGTTTATATGCAAAACAGCGGAGAGGGAAATATTATCAATCCAACCGCGTCATTATTAAATGACAACGTATACGCTATTCCCTGTGTTTTTATTGTCGGTTGGAGGGGAGAACCAGGAACAAAAGACGAACCTCAGCATATTTATCAAGGAAAAGTTACAGTTAAATTGCTTGAGGATATGGATATAAAAACATTTGTAATAAAAAAAGACACCTCTTTGCGGGAAGCTAAAGCCGCTATGAAAGAATTCAAAAAGCTTCTGGCGGAAGGGAAAAGTGTCTCTTTTATAGTCAGCAAAGGTGCCATTTCATATGACAAGAAAGTTTCTTATAAAAATACTTATAATATAACAAGAGAAACAGCTATAAAACATATTGTAAGCGTATCCAAAAATGACCCTATCGTCTCAACAACAGGAAAAGCCAGCAGAGAGCTTTTTGAGATACGAGAAGCTAATAATGACGGTCATTCTTATGATTTTCTCACTGTCGGTTCAATGGGTCACAGTTCCTCAATAGCTTTGGGAATAGCTTTAAATAAACCAAACAATAAAATATGGTGTATAGACGGTGACGGTTCTGTTCTGATGCATATGGGCGCTATGGCGTTATTAGGAGCAAACAGTCCCAAAAATGTTATCCACATTATAATAAATAATGGAGCTCACGAAACAGTCGGAGGTTTACCGACTGTAGCCAACAAAATCGACTTATGCGGCATAGCCAAATCATGCGGATATCCCCATGCCATACGTGTTGATAATGTTGATGAGCTTGACAAGGAATTAACTATGGCAAAGGAACGAAATCAACTTTCAATGATAGAAATTTTGTGTTCAATCGGAGCGAGAGAAGATTTAGGAAGACCAACAACCACAGCTCTTGAAAACAAAAAAAATTTTATGAGATATTTAGACTCATTAAAATATAGTCAACAAACTTGAAAAAAAGCAAAAGGAAGCGAGGGAAAAATTATTTTCGCAAGGCGGCAGAGTGAGAGCGTAGTCGAAAGCCTACGCCGAATGATGGCAACACAGCAAAAATAATTTTTAACCGCTGAACTTGTTTATTTTTAAGTTTGTTGACTATATATCTAAAAACCAAAATACACACGTATTAACGTTTTGCCATATAATTATTATACAATAAACTATTGATATCAAGTCGCCGGCAAAATACTAATTAACCCAAATAAAGGAGTTGTCAGTATGAAAAAATTAATTTTAAAGAATCTGTGTTTTTATATGGTCATAGCTTTCGTTATTACAATAGTTTTTATCTATCAGTTTCAAACAGCTGCAATCAAAAAAGAGAGAACATACACAAGTCAAGAAAAAATTTTACAAATTCAAGAAAAAATAAAAGAAAATGACGAGGACATAGCTCAGATTACGGACAGTTTAAGTCAAAGCAATCTCGTAAAAACCAGAGCTTTCGCGTATTTAATTCAAAAAGACCCAACTATAATTGAGTCCACAGAAAAAATTAATGATATAGCCAAAATTCTTATGGTTGACGAACTTCATGTTACAGATGATAAAGGTGTTTTAAAATATGGAAATATTCCGGAATATATAGGGCTTGACTTTACACAGGGAGACCAAACAAAACCTTTTCTTAAAATACTTTCAGACCCTTCAATTGAAATTGTTCAAGAACCTCAGCCAAACGCCGCGAAAGGAATTATGTTTCAATACATAGGTGTTTCAAGAAAGGACAAAAAAGGAATTGTCCAAGTCGGTGTACGCCCTGAAATTCTTGAAAATATGCTTGAAAACACAAGAATAGAAAAAGTTTTCAATGAATTTGACTTTGGAACAAACGGATACGCCTTTGCGATAGATAAAAACACTAAAAAAGTTCTTGCGATAAAAAATCAAAATCTTATCGGTAAACCCTATTCTGATGTGGGATTTGACGATTCTATTTTTTCAAATAATGAGGGAAGCGCCTCCATTGACGGAACAGACGTTTATTTTTACGCTGATTCTTACAATGACATGATTATCGGAACAATAATTCCGCAAAGCGAATATTTTGAGCAGCGATATACTCAAACAATTTCGGTCTCAATAAGTATGTTTATAATATTCCTTTTACTTTTAATCGTTATAAGCTGGCTCATAAACAGAAAAATTGTCAGAGGTATTTTAAACATTGTGAACGGACTTCAAAAAGTTAAAGACGGAAACTTAAATATAAAAATAGAGGAATTTGAGAATAAAGAATTTAAAATTTTAAGTAACGGCATAAACTCAATGGTTGAGGGAATACGAGAAAACCTTCAAAAAAACCAGGAACTTATGGACCATCAGAAAAAGGTATTTGATGAAAATATACGGCTTATTGAAAATATTAAAACTATTTCCATAAATATAAATAACGCCGCAAAAAAGACATTTGATATGGCAAAATCCATACATTCCGGTTCAGAGGAACAAGAGGATTCCGTTGTATCCCTAAACAATTCAATGGAGCTAATCACCGGCCAGCTAAAAAATAACGCCAAAATCTCAACAAAAGTCTCAGAAAACACAAACGCCGTTGTTTCAAATATACTCATAACAAAAGATAATATGCAAAATCTTAATGAGTCAATGAAACGTATTTTTGATTTTTCCCATAAAATTGAAAATATAATAAACGAAGTTGACTCAATAGCCTCTCAAACAAACACGCTTGCCGTAAACGCTTCTATCGAAGCCGCCAGAGCTGGCGAACAAGGAAAAGGTTTTGCTGTTGTAGCGGTACAAGTAGGAGAACTTGCCAAAAGAACAGCTGACGCCGCTAAAGAAACAACAGGAATTATTTCCGAAACAATATCTGCTGTTGAAGAAGGTCAACAAATCACCAACACCGCTGTTTCAGAATTTCTCGCTCTCGTAAATGATATCGAGGAAGCCAGCAAAAATATAAATAAAATTTCTCTAATGACAAACAATCAAGTAAACGATGTAATAAGCGTATTGTCAGGACTTAAACAAATTTCTGAAATAGCAAAACAAAGCCGTGTTTCCTCAATCGAAAGTCAAGATACATTAGCTCAGCTCACAAAACAAGCTGATACTCTTATGAAAATTGTAAACAAATAAAAGTCAAATATTGCTAAATTTAAGCCATTGTAAGTGATGTATATTACAATGGCTTTTTTATTTTTAATTATTTATTGACACATTATTACTAAATATGGTACAGTATAAATATGGATTTTGTTTACTTTACATAAAAACTTTTTATAAAGAAAGGAGTTGTTTGTATGAAAAGCTTTAGAGCTTCTTCTATTAGAAAAAAACTTATAATAAGTTTTTTAGCGGTAATATGTTTTATATTTTTAATTGGTGTATCCGGCGTTGTTAATAATATAAGAATAAACTCAAGTTATTCAAATCTCCTAAACACAGCGTCAAACCGAATTATTATTCTAAACCAAACAAACGAAAGATTTACAGATGCGAGACGAGCCTTTGAATCAATGCTTGTATATAAAATGGTACTTAAAAGAGATTTTGATTATAATCTTCAGTACGGTTTTATTTTTAATGACATTGATGAAGTCGCAAAAAACCTCGAAAAATACAAATTAACTTTTGACGATGACACCCAAATTGAAAATGAAGTTAAAGAAAAACAATTAGCAATGCTTGACAAAATAAGCGGTGAATTAACTCATTTCTCATCATTAACAAACGAGTTAAACGACGCTGTTTTAAACGGCAATACCGAATTAATCGCAGAAAAAACAAATAATTTAACAGTAAGCGCTGGTCTCATTTCAGCTCAATTTGATTATCTTCATATACTTGATGAACAAACATCCGAATCTATCTCAAAATCAAATTCCACAAATGTAGCGATAACAACAATAACAACTGCTTTAATTACTTTAATCATTTTAATATTAGCGGTAATCTTCGCTCTCAAAATAGCTAAATCAATAGCCTTACCATTAAAAAATCTCGCGGGTGACATTGAAAGAATAGCAAAAGGCGATTTTAACGTAGAAATTGACACAAAAAGAGCAGATGAGATTGGTCTTGTGGCAAAAAGTATTCTTCTTATAAAAGATACGGTAAACAGCTTAATAAAAAACATCGACATAATTTCCGAAGACTTCTCAAAGGGTAAAAAATCCGAAATTCCATCAGATGATTACGAGGGAGCCTACAAAAAAACAGCCGAAGGCATAAATAATATAATAATAACTATAAACCGTGATTTTATTGTGGTTTCTGACTGTATCAAAGATTATAGCGGCGGAAAATTTGACACAATTTGTCCCGATATGCCCGGAGAAAGAGCTGAGTATAAAAAATCTCTTGATATGTTAAGATACAATATCCTAACCGTAAACAGTGAAATAAACAATATAGCTGAAACAGCCGCGGTTGGAAACTTTGACAAAAAAACAAACACAGATTTATTTAACGGCGGATGGAAAAAACTTGCCGAAAACATCAATATTCTTGTGGAAAAAATTTCTATGCCAATAGAAGACGTTTCCATAGCTCTTCAAAAATTAGCGAGCGGAAACTTAAATATTTCTGTAAACAATGAATATGAGGGTAAATTTGCCAAAATGACAGAAAATATAAATTACACGGCAAAAATATTACATATGTATATTGATGAAATCTCAAACGTCTTAAGCAAAATGGCAAACAGAGATTTTGATATATCCATAGAAAACGAATATATTGGTGATTTCTCAAAAATTAAAGATGCTTTAAATTTAATAATCGCGAATTTCAATCAACTCATAAAAGAAATTTATGCCTCATCAGAACAAGTAAGTATAGGAGCTAAACAAATCGCCGAAACAAGCGTAAATTTAGCGAACGGCTCCGGAAAACAATCAGACGCTGTTCAAAGACTTATAAACTCAGTAAACTCCATTTCCGAACAAGTTAAGTCAAACAGCAAAAATGCCTATAAGGCAAATACATTCGCCGCCGACGCCAGAAAAAGCGTAGACGAAAGCAACGATGAAATTAAAATTATGTTAAAAGCGATGGAAGAAATGTATGAGGCTTCCGAAAATATTTCTCAAATTATTAAAGTCATAGACGATATTGCTTTCCAAACAAATATACTCGCCCTCAACGCCGCTGTTGAGGCGGCAAGAGCCGGTGAACATGGAAAAGGGTTCGCCGTTGTCGCCAGCGAGGTAAGAAGCCTTGCTGGAAGAAGTCAGGAATCGGCTCAAGAAACCGAAAAACTTATAACCACCTCAAACGAAAAAGTACAAAACGGAATGACAGCGGCCCACGAAACAGCGGAAGTCCTCAAAAAAATGTCGTTAAAGATAAAGGGAATTTCCGACATTATCTCAAAGGTATCAGAATCCTCAGAACATCAAGATGAATCAATAGACATTATCGTAAATGATGTTTCTCAAATTTCTGATGTTGTAAAAGATAATTCCTCTGTATCCGAAGAAAGCGCAGCGGCGGCACAAGAGCTCGCAAGTCAATCTGAAGTCTTCAGAGAAATGATTAGCAACTTTAAATTTAAACAAGTATAAAGGGGGTTTTGACTATGACTTTAAAAAAAATACTTTGTCTTATTTTATCAATTTTAACTTTATTTAGTATTTCCGCTTGTGGAAATGAAAATAACGAGGAACTCTCAAAAGATATTATAGGCATAGCTTTACCAACTCATTCTCTCCAAAGATGGAGTCAAGACGGTTCAAATATGAAAGAGCAGTTTGAGCAAAAAGGATATACCGTTGATTTGGAGTATGCCAACGATGACACGGAAACACAAATCCAACAGCTTCAAAATATGATAATCAGAGGATGCAAAGTTATAATTATAGGCTCCATTGACGGCACAAAAATCACAGACGTAATAAAAGAAGCGTCCAACGCCGGAATAAAAATAATTTCCTATGACCGTCTTATAAGAGACAGTGAAAATATTGATTTTTACGCCACTTTTGACAACTATATGGTTGGAACTCTTCAAGGGCAATACCTTATTGATAAACTTGAACTTGACAACGGCAAAGGTCCTTTTAATCTTGAAATATTTGCCGGCTCTCCCGATGATAACAACGCTACTTTTTTCTACAATGGAGCGATGGATAAACTCAGACCATATATTGACAGTGGTGTTCTAAAAGTCAAATCAGGACAAATAGAATTCACGAATGTTACAACTCAAAGCTGGGATACAGACATAGCCGCGTCAAGAATGGATAAAATCGTGGGACTTTACGGGGCGAATGAGAAAATCGACGCTATTTTATCCTCAAATGACAGTTGCGCTATGGGTGTAATTCAATCTCTCACAAAGGCAGGGTATGGCTCAGCCGAAAAGCCTTTCCCGCTTTTAACAGGTCAAGACTGCGACAAACTAAATGTTTCCGAAATATTAAAAGGTCACCAGAGTATGTCAATATTCAAAGATACAAGAATCTTAGCCGAAAAAGTTGTTGAAATGACCGAATCAATTTTAAAAGGAGAAGATGTTGAAGTAAATGACACCGAAACATACGATAACGGCAAAAAAATTATTCCATCATACCTATGTGAGCCAACCTACGCCGACAAAAGCAACTACAAAGAAATTCTTATTGACAGCGGATATTACACTGAAAACGACATAAAATAAAAACCACAAGCGCCCCATACCCTCAAAAAAGCTTGAGAGTACGAGGCGCCCACAGTCTTTTTCTTTTATTTATTTTATTTTTTAATATGTCCGGATACTTTGTCAGCTCCGCCCCTAAGCTCAATAAGTTCTTTCATAGTAACAAATTGAAACCCTTTCTCAGCAAGTTCCGGAACAATTCTCTCAACAGCCTGAACAGTCGGCATATATAAATCATGCATAAGAATAACATCTCCGTCACCAACATTATCCATAATATTTTTATAAGTTGAGTCAGCGTTTCTTGTTTTCCAATCAAAAGTATCAATAGACCAGTTAAACCATTCAAATCCAGAAATCGCTTTAATTTCATGATTTAAAGCTCCATATGGAGGACGGCCAATTCTTGTGTAATCTCCTGTTATGTCAAAAACAATGTTTGATGTTTTTTTCACCTCCGTACCGGCATCCTCAATAGAAAGATTTGTAAGAATAGGATGTGAATAAGAGTGATTTCCAACTTGACACCCCAAATCATATTCACGTTTAACAAGCTCAGGAGCCTTTTCAACCATTTGACCCACAACAAAAAAGGTTGCTCTGGCGTCATATTTCTCAAGAACATCCAATATTTTTTCCGTAGTTCCATTTTTAGGGCCATCGTCAAAAGTCAAAGCAACGACAGGTCTGCTTGTATCTATTTTAACTTCCTTATTTTTATTTTGATTTTCAGAATACGCTGATTTTGTCAGCACTTTTGACGCTGAATTTTCAATACCAACCTCAACATTCCAAAGTTCTTGATTTTCAGCCTCTCCGTGCATTAAAGAAACAACGGCATAATTTTTAATATTAAAATCAATAAAATCTGAAATCTCAGAATAAGGAACAGAAACTTCTTTAGTAAAAATTTTTATTTTAACTTCCTTTTCAAGAACTTGAAAACTATGACACAATGAATCACTATTTAACTTTTCCTGCATAGCGACAGAAAAGCTCTCGTTTCCATATTTGTCCATAAATTTTTGTTTAATTTTTTCTCTCGCCCCACCAATATACCTTTTATCAAAGATTCCGCTTAAAACTTTCAATGAACTTCCGTCTTTTGATATGTCCGTTAAATTAGAAATTTTCTTATTTATGTAAATCTTTGAGTTTTCCATATCTATATTAACATTACATTTTACAATTTTACTCAAATCATCAATACTCAAAAAATACTCATTTTCAATTTGATAAACATTAAATTCAGAATCAACATCATCAAGCCGAAAAATCATATCCAAGTTTTTATAACCGGGATTCTTTTCCTCAAACACAGGCAATTTCTCTCCGGAATAATTTTTCCCATACTCAACATTAATTTTATCACCATCTTCATTAATAGAAAAATCAAAATTATCTTTTGTATTCTTTAAAATATCCGCGATATCCTTAAGCCCAATACATTTATTTCCGTCAACAGTATAAAAAGAAATATTTTTATTGTTTTCACCATAATAAACAATCGCCGCGACCTTTTCCGCCGACTTGGCAAAAACAATAAAGCAAAAAATTAAAATAAGAATAGCCGTAACAGCCAAAAACATCATTCTTTTAAGCATATATATCCCCTCCAAAAGACATATCAAAATATATTCAAACTTCCACATCTTCTTCAATTAGAGGAAGACTTTCAAGATTTTTAAATCCAAAATATTTAAGAAAATCATCAGTCGTACCAAAAATAATAGGTCGTCCTGGAGCATCAAGCCTGCCCTTCTCACAAACAAGATTATATTCAACAAGTTTATTAACAGCCCTGTCAGAATTAACCCCCCTAATTTCCTCAACCATACTTCTTGTAATAGGTTGTTTATAGGCAATAATAGCGAGTGTTTCCAGAACAGCCGGAGGAAGCCGCTTTTTTTTCGGAGTATCATAAATACTTTTAATATTTTTAAAATACTCAATATTAGTACACATTTGAAAAGAATCCCCAACCTCAATAATAGAGATACCTCTTTTTTCAGCTTTATATTTTTCCATAAGACTTCTGACAATATCAACTGTTTTTTTTACGTCAACACCTAAAGCCACTGATATATCCGTTGTCAAAACAGGGTTTCCCGCCGAAAACAAAACAGCCTCCGCCGTCGCTTCAAGGCAATCAATTTCCATAGTCAAAACACCTTTCAAAAATTCAACAAAATTATGCCGCTGTAATAAAAATATCGTCAAAATTATATTTTTGCTTAATATAAATCTTTTTAATTTTGATAAGTTCCAAAACAGCAAGAAAAGTAACAACAACCTCCGATTTTGGAGAATCTTTTCTAAAGGTCTCGGCAAACTTAAACTCATTCTTCAAAAAGAGCAAATGAGAAATATACTCAATCTTATCCTCAACAGTAAACAAATCTCGTTCCACAGAATTAAAACCGCTTCTAACTTTATCTCTTTTTTTATCCTGGCGTTTAAGAACATCTCTAAAAGTTTCATAGAGAGCTGATAAAGTAACCCCATCAAGAATGTCAGAAATCTCCGGAGGCTGCTTTTCCCGAATTTTTTCAATAATAACCTCGTCAGGATTTTTAAAAATATAAACATCTCCAAAATCCTGTCTTTCATCAAAAATCTCGGCAGCCTTTTTAAACTTCTTATATTCGACAAGCCTATTAACAAGCTCATCCCTTGGGTCTTGTTCCTCATTTTTGTCATCAGCTTTTTTGGGAAGAAGCATATTAGATTTAATCTCAAGCAAAGTTGCCGCCATCACAAGAAACTCACTCATATTTTCCATATTTTTATTTTTAATATCAGCGATATACACAAGATACTGGTCAGTGAGCTCCCCGACAGGAATATCATAAATATCAATTTTATTTTTCTCAATCAAATGAAAAAGCAAATCCAAAGGTCCCTCAAAACACTCTAACTTAAAACTAACCTCCATACTTTCCCCCCTATGAAAAAAAGTGTTAACAGTCATTGTATAGTCAATCAACTTAAAAATGAAAAAGTTCGGCGGTCAAAAATCCTTTTCGCTGTGTTATCGTCGGTCGGCATAGGCTTCGGCTATGCTTTCCCTCCGCTGCCTTGCGAAAATAATTTTTGTCTCGCCTCCTTTTTTCCAGATTGACTATAATAAAAGAGAAATAATAAAATTATAAAAGTCAATCACCCCAACAATTAAAGGACTTAAAACCTGCCCGACAATACCAAAAAACAAGAGCATAACTAAGATAATCTGAAAAATCTTTTCATAGTGAGTAACTCTCAAAGCTTGGTTAGGAGACATAAGGGCGGTCATAATTTTATTTCCGCACAAAGGAGCGACAGGAATAATATTAAAAAACGCCAAACTCAAATTAAACTGAACAAGAGCGCCAAAAAAAGCCCCAAAAAAATCTCTGATAAATTCCGCAGACTCTATTCCGATATTAAGTCTATACGTCATAACAACAACAGCTCCGCTGCACAAAGCGAAAATAAATGAAAAAATAAGATTAGCGATAATAGGCATAGTATATGTCAAAACAGTTCCGCTTGTTCTGTTCTTATAATATACACTTGATGTCCTAACAGGCTTTCCCCAGCCAAATCCCATAAACAAAAGAAATATAAAACCAACAGGCTCAAAATGCTTTATAGGGTTTAACGTAAGCCGGCCGTCATTTTTTGGAGCCACATCACCAAGAGCGGAAGAAACCGCCGCTTTTGTAAACTCGTGAATTGTAATCACAATAAAAATGGCCGGAACAGATACAAGATAATGCGTAAGAACGTTCGTGTTCATATAGTCCCCCCTAAAAATTTAAAATTCATATAAATTAACAGCACCGCTCAAAAGACTTTTAGAAACATCAATAGCTCTTTGATTTGAAGACCCTCTGAAATCAAGGTCATAAGATTTAAGACTTTCAATAAAAGGTCCATCAATCAAAATGTCTGTATATTTCAAAACCTTCTCAAAAGAATTCAAATCTTCCATAAGTTTTTCCCATACAAACCCTGTATATACAATAACATTAAAACCTTTTTCTTTAACAGCCTTAGCGATAGCCGAAACAGGTTTTGGCTGAAGCAGAGGCTCCCCGCCCGAAAAAGTAATTCCGTCAAGCAATGGATTTTTAAAAAACATCTCCAAAATATAATCTGTATCAACAATCCTTCCCCCATCAAGTTTATGAGTAGATGGATTATGGCATCCTTTACAATTATGTGTACACCCTTGAAGAAAAACCGTCATTCTAAGTCCCGGACCATCGACAATAGAATCACATATAACATCTGAAATCCTCAAATCCATAGTTACAACACCCTCTTAAAAAACTTTTCAACATCATATTTTGTCATTTTAACAATAGTAGGTCTGCCATGAGGACAATTAAACGGATTTTCAAGAGAAACAATTTTTTCAATCAAAGCCTTAGCCTCTGTATAATCAAGCCTGTCATTTCCCTTAACGGCGGCTTTGCACGCCATAGAAGCGACAACATCAGCCTTTGTGTCATATATGTTATCAAAGTTTTTCTCACCAAGTAAGTCCAAAATATCCTTAAAAAAAGATACACCGACAGGATTTTTAAAAATATAAGGAACACTTTTCACGGCAAAAGTATTTTTTCCAAACTCCTCAATCTCAAAGCCAAATTCCTCAATCAGTTTAAAATTCTCCTCATATATGGCTTTTTGAGTTTCCGACAAATCAATAGCGATAGGCTGAATAAGTCTTTGGCTCAATATTTCCTGATTTTTAAATCTATCCATAAGCTCTTCATAAACAGCTCTTTCATGGGCGGCGTGCTGGTCAATCATATAAACACAGTCCTCTTGTTCAATAATCCAATAAGTTTTAAAAATCTGTCCAATAATCTTATAATTTTGAAAAAACGGCTTAATTTCTTTGTTCTTATTAATTTTCTTATTTTTAATAATTTCTTTGTTTTTGTCAATTTCTTTATTATTTTTATTCTCTTTGTTATTATCAGCACTGTCAGTTTCCCCAACAGAGATAACTCCCCCAAGAGGAATATAAGAATAGTCAATTAAATCCTCAAAACTATCTTTTTCATCAGACGAAGTCAAATCCTCAATAACAAGAAGCTCACCTTTAATTTGCTCAGCCAGCTCCAGCCTGTCCTCAGGAAAATGAAGTTTATATTCTTTTGAATCATCTTTTATTACAATTGGCTCAATAGTTTCGGCAGTCTCCTCCGTCAAAAGTTGCTCCTCGATTTTTTCATCTTTAGATTTATCAGCCTTAATTTTAACAGATGGAATAAGAATCTCATTCTTCAAAACAGAATAAACTGTATCATATACAAATTCATAAATAAAATCCTCATCCGAAAAACGAACTTCAAGTTTAGTAGGATGCACATTAACATCAACACTGTTGGACGGAACCGTCATATTAAGCGCAAACACAGGAAATCTTCCGCCCATAAGTTTTCCTCTGTAAGCGTCCTCAACAGCGTCAGAAACAATTTTGCTTTTAATAAACCTGCCGTTAATAAAGAAGTTTTCATATGAGCGATTTGCCCTTGAAATTTCAGGTCTGCAAATAAATCCTGAAACAGTATAGCCATCTTTTTGAGAAAAAACCTCAATCGTCTTTAAAGCAACATCTCTTCCATATATATGAAAAGCGCATGTTTTTATATCGCTATTACCCGCCGTATGAACGACAACCGACTTATTGTTTGTATATTTAAAGGAAACTTCCGGATGTCCCAACGCGATTCTGTCAACAACATCACTAACATATCCCGCTTCTGTAGCTGGTTTTTTAAGAAATTTTCTTCTGGCCGGAACATTAAAAAATAAATTTCTTATAGTAATAACAGTTCCGACAACAGTTCCGACTTCTTTTTTATCAATAACTTTTCCCGCCGAAATTTCAAGTCTTGTACCAGCCTCATCGTCCTCCGTTCTTGTCACAATCTCAACCTGAGAAACAGAAGCTATACTAGACAGAGCCTCCCCTCTAAAACCAAGAGTAATAATATCCTCCAAGTCATCAATACTGTTAAGTTTACTGGTCGCGTGACGCAAAAACGCCGTTTCAACTTGGTCTTTGGGAATTCCCCTGCCATTATCGGTTATTCGTATAAAATCAATACCACCGCCGGAAATTTCTACAGAAACAATCATTGCTCCGGCGTCAACCGAATTTTCCAAAAGTTCCTTGACAACGGATGACGGACGTTCAACAACCTCTCCGGCGGCAATTTTATCAATAAGATTATCATCGAGAATATGTATTTTACTCATAGTTCCTCCAAGCGAAATCAACTTATAGCAGACCAATAAAGAAATAAATGTTTAAATTTTAGAAAACTAACATATAAAGAAATTTTTTTATTAGTTTGCGCCAAAAATTTTGCGGATTGTTACAATTCACAGTAATCATGATTTTATAGCAGTTCAATTTAAAAATGAACAAAAGCAGACAATATAAAAATTATTTTTACCGACAAGCTTGTTTATTCTTAAGTTGAATTGCTATAATTTTCATCTCAAATCTAAACCGGAATTACATCAATCTTTTATAAATAATATCTGTAATAGCGGCAAAATCAGAGAGAGCAAGAGTTTCTCCTCTAACTCTCTCGTCAAATCCGGCCTCTCTCAAAATCTCCGCGATATTCTCTTTTGATAATCCCAACCCTCCGGTATTAAAAATACAATTAATCAAAGTTTTTCTTCTTTGAGAAAAAGCCGATTTTATAACACTAAACATAAGATTTATGTCCTTAACCTCAACAGGCGGACTTTTCAAAAGAGTCAGTCTAATAACAGCCGAATCAACATTTGGTCTTGGTATAAAGCAGTTTTGCGGAACATTCGCCACAATATACGGCTCACAAAAATACTGAACAGAGAGACTTAAAGAACCGTAATCTTTAGTTGAAGGTTTAGCCCCCATTCTATAAGCGACCTCTTTTTGAACCATAACGGTTATACTGTCAACAGGAAGCCGCTTTTCAAGAATACTCATAATAATAGGAGTTGTAATGTAATAAGGCAGGTTAGCAACAATCTTTAAATTTTTATCACAAAATCTATCAGCGATTTCTTGAATATCAACTTTCAAAATATCCTCGTTTATAATCTCAACATTATCAAAACAAGATAAAGTATCTCTCAAAATAGGAATTAATGTTTTATCAATCTCAACAGCGATAACCTTAAAAGCCTTTTCAGCGGCAGCCGCGGTCAAAGTACCAATACCAGGACCAATCTCAATAACAACATCATCACGGCAAATTTCCGCGGAAGTTATTATTTTACTCAAAACGTGACTATCAATCAAAAAATTTTGTCCAAAATTTTTTTTAAAGTTAAAATCATATTTATTTATAATAGCTTTAGTTTTAGAAAATAACGTTTCATCCATAAAAAATTTCCTTATAACTGAGTTTTAACAGTTTCCAAAGCGGCTTTAAGAGCGTCATCGGTTTTAGAAGGTATTTTACCGCCCGCCTGAGCCATATTAGGACGTCCCCCGCCTCCGCCGCCGGCGGTTACAGCGGCTGCCTTAACAATAGCTCCGGCGTTGGCGCCTTTTTTAACAATATCGTCAGTAACCATAACAACAAAAGAAACCTTGTCTTTTAAAGTTCCGGCAAGAATAACAATACCGCTCCTAAGTTTATCTTTAATTTTATCTCCCATATCCCGCAACTCGCTCATTTCCATATCACCAACTTTGGCACAGACGACAGAAACACCGTTTATTTCCTCCTTACCGGCGGCAATAAACTCATCAATATGTCCCGATGACATTTTAGATTTAAGCTGAGCAACTTCTTTTGACAACGCTTTATTTTCATCTACAATAGAGTTAATTTTTTTCAAAATATTTTGACCGCCCAGCTTCAAAACCTCTCTAATATTGTTAAGCAGCAAATCTGTTTCCTCATAGAAATTCAGAACGCCATATCCTGTCAAAGCCTCAATTCTTCTAACTCCGGCCGCTACACCGCTTTCAGAAAGAATCTTAAAGCTTCCGGCCTGAGCCGAGTTTTTAAGATGAGTACCTCCACAAAACTCAACCGAATAATCCCCAACACTTACAACTCTGACAATATCTCCATATTTTTCACCAAACAAAGCCATAGCGCCCTTTTTCTTGGCCTCCTCAATAGGAAGTTCCTCAATAGTAACATCAATAGCCTCAAGAATTTTAGCGTTAACTATCTTTTCAATTTTTATGAGGTCTTCTTTGCTCACAGCCTCAAAATGAGTAAAATCAAAACGGAGTCTTGAACTTGACACCAAAGAACCCGCTTGTTCAATATGATTTCCCAAAACCTCGCGAAGCGCCTTTTGAAGAATATGTGTAACGGTATGATTTCTGGCGATAGCGATACGTTTATCTTTATCAACGGAAAACTCAGCGATGTCCCCAACACTTATTTTTCCCGATTTAATAACGCCGATGTGAAGTATTTTATTTCCCCCAAATTTTGTACAATCAGTAACCTCAATTTGACATTGCGGATTTTTAATAATTCCCGTATCTCCGACTTGACCGCCCATTTCAGCGTAAAAAGGAGTTTTATCAGCGATAATGGTAACATTTTGTCCTTCCGTCGCCGACTGAGAAACAGCGTCATCAACAACAACAGCGAGAATTTTACAATCTTTTTTTGTCAAGGAATCATATCCCACAAAATCACTTTTCATATCAACGGGAAGTTGATGAAAAACAGTTTCTTCCGAGCCCATATAAGTATTTTCCTCTCTGGCGGCTCTGGCTCGATTTTTCTGAGCTTCCATTTCTTTCAAAAATCCCGCCTCATCAATTCCAATTCCCTCGTCCTCAAGAATTTCCTTAAGCAAATCAATGGGAAATCCATACGTATCATATAATTTAAAGGACTCAATTCCACTGAAAATATTATTTTCCTCATCCGCCTTAATCTCATCAATCTTTCGTCTGATAATATCCAGTCCCTGATTAATAGTCTCATAAAATCTTTCTTCCTCAACATTGATAATTTTATAGATATAATCTTTTTTCTCATCAAGCTCAGGATAAGCTCCCTTAGAGTTTTCAATAACAACCCTGCAAAGGTCTGAAAGAAATTTGTCATTTATTCCAAGGAGTTTTCCGTGTCTTGCCGCCCGTCTCAAAAGTCGTCTTAAGACATAGCCTCTGCCCTCATTTGAGGCCAAAACCCCATCGGCGACCATAAAAGTAACCGAGCGAATATGGTCCGTAATAACTCTGATAGAAACATCTGTTTTATAATTCTTGTTATACTCAACCCCGGCAATTTTACAAACAGCGTCTCTAATAGATTTTACTGTATCCACATCAAAAATAGAGTTTACATCCTGCATAACAGCGGCAAGTCTCTCAAGTCCCATTCCCGTATCAATATTAGGGTGGTCAAGGTTCGAATAACTTCCGTCATCCTCTTTGCAGAACTGAGTAAAAACAAGATTCCAAATTTCCGTATACCTGTCACAATCACAGCCAACAGTACAATCAGGCTTTCCACAGCCATATTTTTCTCCCTTATCATAGTAAATCTCAGAACAAGGCCCGCAGGGTCCAACACCATGTTCCCAAAAATTATCTTCCTTACCCATCCTAAAGATTCTTTCTTTAGGAATTCCAACAGTTTTATTCCATATATCAAAGGCCTCATCATCATCCTGATACACAGATACAAAAAGTTTATCTTCCGGAATTTTCAAAATATTAGTAAAAAACTCCCAGGCCCACGGAATAACCTCTTTTTTAAAATAATCACCAAAAGAGAAATTTCCAAGCATCTCAAAAAACGTGCCATGACGAGCCGTCTTACCAACATTCTCAATATCACCGGTTCTAATACATTTTTGACAAGTGGTAACTCTTTTCCTCGGCGGAATTTGTTGTCCCGTAAAAAAGGGTTTCAAAGGCGCCATACCGGAATTTATGAGCAAAAGGCTCTTATCATTATTAGGGACAAGTGAAAAGCTGTTCATTCTAAGGTGACCTTTACTCTCAAAAAAAGACAAATATTTTTCTCTTATTTCATTAACACCAAGTTTATCCATTTCTAAATTCTCATCCTCCGTAGTTTATTTTCAGATAGACTTTAAAGATTTTCTGTTTTTATATTTTAATTTATATTCAAAACGCTTTGAGGCTGTAAGCTTTTAAGCCTTTCAACAGAACCCATATTTTTCTCAATTCTAAGATTTTTCTCAGCCGCCGAAAGCATAAGTTTAATTCTGTTAAGCTGATTAACCTCGCTGGCGCCGGGGTCATAATCAATAGCGACAATATTTGCGAGAGAATATCTTCTTTTAATTTCTTTTATAATACCCTTTCCCGTAACATGATTAGGAAGACAAGCAAAAGGCTGCATACAAATAACATTATTCACGCCCTCCGTAATAAGCTCAACAATCTCAGCTGTCAGAAACCAGCCCTCTCCAGTCTGATTACATAAAGAAACAATAGGCTCAGCCATACTTCCAAGTTTCTGAATCTCATTAGGCGGAATAAATCGACTGCTTTTTCTTAAAGCGTCCTTCATGGGCTTTCTGTAATACTCAATAATTTTTATAGCGAAGTCATTCACCAACCGAGTAGTCTTTTTAGCGCCCAAATATCGTTCCTCATAAGTAGCGTTATAAAGCTCATATAAGAAAAAATCCGCCAAATCAGGAACAACAGCCTCAGCTCCCTCATTTTCAATAAGTGAGACAACCTCATTGTTAGCGGTAGGGTGAAACTTAACCAATATTTCCCCAACAATACCAACTTTCGGCTTAAGAATATCTTTAAGAGGAATATTATCGAATTCTTCTATTATTTCCATAATATTTCTTTTAAATTCACCAAACTTACCTCTTTTAACAGCATCCTTGCAAATCTCGTTCCATTTAGAGTAAAGTCCATCACAAGAACCTTTAACAAGTTCATAAGGTCTTGTGGCGTAAAGAACTCTCATCAAAGTATCCCCATAAATTATAGACTGAACCAAAGTATTCAAAAGTTTAATAGAATATTTCCAACCGGGATTTTTCTCAATTCCCATAGAACTGACAGAAACAACAGGAATATTTTCATACCCCGCCTTTTTCAAAGCTCTCCTAATAAATCCAACATAATTGCTGGCGCGACAGCCTCCGCCCGTCTGACTCATAAGCACAGAAACATTATCAGCGTCATACTTGCCTGACTTTATAGCTTTCAAAACTTGACCAACAACAATAAGAGCGGGATAACAAGCGTCATTATTAACATATCTAAGCCCAATATCAATACACTCTCTGTCAATAGCAGGCATAACATCAACATTATATCCGGAAGCTATCAAAGCCTCTTTCATAATATCAAAATGAATCGGAGACATTTGAGGACACAAAAGTGTATGTTGTTTTCTCATTTCTTTTGTAAAAATAACTCTTTGTTTTCCGGCGGAAGTTTTTTGAAGTTTCATCCTTTTTCTTCGTCTCTCGTCCATAGCCGCGAAAAGAGAGCGTATTCTTATCCTGGCTGACCCAAGATTATTAACCTCATCAATTTTCAAAACAGTATAAATTTTTCCGGCAGCGGATAGTATATCAGCGACCTCATCCGTAGTAACAGCGTCAAGACCGCATCCAAAGGAATTAAGCTGAACAAGCTCAATGTCATCTCTTTGAGATACAAATGACGCGGCGGCATAAAGTCTTGAATGATATGCCCATTGGTCACGAACATTAAGAGGACGTTCAACTTTGGCAAGGTGAGCGACCGAGTCTTCGGTCAAAACAGCTACGCCATATCCAACAATCATTTCGGGAATACCATGATTAATTTCCGGGTCAACATGATAAGGACGTCCCGCGATAACAATCCCTGTCATATTATTTTCCTTTATGTATTTAAGAGTTTGTTCCCCGTTTGATTTAATATCTTCCCTGAAATTATCCTGTTCCTGCCATGCCTTTTCAAAAGCGTCCTTAATCTCTTTGGATTCTATATCAGAAAATTCCTCGCAAAGACGTTTAAAGAAAAACTTTTTATCCGAAAAACTGAAAAACGGATTTCTAAAATCAACATCATACGTTCTTATTTCCTCAACATTGTTTTTAATATTTTCAGGATAACTTGTAACAATAGGGCAATTAAAATTACTGTCAGCGTCTTTAATTTCCCGTCTTTCATAGGCTATACAGGGATAAAAAATGAATTTCGCCCCATTTTCAATAAGATATTTAATATGCCCATGAACCATTTTAGCGGGATAACATACCGACTCACTTGGAATAGAGTCAATTCCGCCCTCATAAATATTTCTGTCAGATTTAGGCGAGAGCAAAACAGAATATCCAAGCTCATTAAAGAAAGTAAACCAAAAAGGATAATTCTCGTACATATTCAAAACCCTTGGAATTCCAACAATACCTCTTTTTGCCTCTGACGGGTCAATAGATTTATATCCAAAAAGCCTTTTATACTTATAATCAAAAAGATTTGGAACACAAGTCGAGAGAACTTCTTTTCCCAACCCTCTCTCACAGCGATTTCCTGAAATAAACTTTCTTCCTCCGGAGAATCTGTTAACAGTCAAAAGACAATTATTTCCGCATCCGCCGCATCGTGACAAAGAAGAAGAAACCGAAAGTTTATCAAGCTCTTCTTTATTCAAAAGAGTCGATTTATAATCATCCTCAAGCTTTTCCTTAGCGATAACAGCAGCGCCAAAAGCGCCCATAAGACCGGCGATATCCGGACGAATAGCTTCTCTCTCCGAAATAATCTCAAAAGAACGTAAAACAGCGTCATTATAAAACGTACCGCCCTGAACAACAATATTTTCACCCATATCTTTTGGGTCAGTTATTTTTATAACCTTTTGAAGAGCGTTTTTAATAACAGAATAAGCAAGACCGGCTGAGATATCTGAAACCTCAGTACCCTCTTTCTGAGCCTGTTTTACCCGAGAATTCATAAATACTGTACACCTTGAACCCAAATCAATAGGATTTTTAGCGAAAAGAGCGATTTTAGCAAATTCTTCAACATCATAATCAAGAGACTTGGCGAAAGTCTCAATAAAAGAACCGCATCCGGCTGAACAAGCCTCATTCAGCAATACGCTGTCAATAACCCCGTCTTTTATTCTTATACACTTCATATCCTGTCCGCCAATATCCAAAATAAAATCAACATCATGCCTGAAAAAAGCCGCCGCCTTATAATGAGCGACTGTCTCAATCTCACCCAAATCAACCATAAGAGCCTCTTTTATAAGAGCCTCCCCATAACCTGTAACGCAAGAATTTCTAATTATAATCCCCTCAGGCATTTTCTCATAAATTTCTTTCAAAGCCCGAGTAATAGTTTTAAGAGGATTTCCCTCATTACTGCCATAAAAGGAATAAAGAAGCTGACCATTTGCCCCCATCAAAACCAATTTACTTGTTGTTGAACCGGAATCAATACCAATAAAAGCGTCACCCTTATATGTAGATATATCTCCCTTAGGAACAACACTTTTCTCATGTCTTCCTTTAAACTCCATATAATCGTCACCGCTTTTAAAAAGAGGCTCAAGACGATTTATTTCCATAGTGATATGTTTTTCTTTTTTCATATTTGATATAAGTCCGTCAAAGTCAAACAAATCACTTTTTTCAGCGGAAAAAGCAGCCCCCATAGCGGCAAAAAGATGAGAGTTTTCTGTCTCAACGACATTTTCGGGTTTCAGATTCAAAACATCAATAAATCTATTTTTAAGTTCCGAAAGAAAATATAAAGGTCCCCCCAAAAAAGCCACATTTCCTTTAATAGGTTTTCCGCAAGCAAGCCCTGATATAATCTGATTAACAACAGCCTGAAAAATAGAAACAGCCAAATCAGGTTTTGCCGCACCCTCATTAATCAAAGGTTGAATATCACTTTTCGCGAAAACGCCGCATCTCGCGGCGATAGGATAAATAACTTTATGTTTTTTAGCGAGTTCATTAAGACCTTGAGCGTCTGTCTGGAGCAGCGCCGCCATTTGGTCAACAAAAGCCCCTGTTCCCCCCGCGCAAATACCATTCATTCTCTGTTCAATACCATTAGTAAAATAAATTATTTTGGCGTCCTCACCGCCAATTTCAATAGCGACATCTGTTTTCGGAGCTACAATATCAACAACATTAGAAACAGAAACAACTTCCTGAATAAAAGGCATACCAATCCAGTTAGAAATTGACAATCCGCCCGAGCCCGTAATCATAGCGTTAAACCTAACATTTCCAAGAGTATCTCTGGCCTCCAGAATAAGGTCAAGTAAAGTTTCTTGAATACTAGACAAATGTCGTCTATACTCAGAAAAAACCAATTCATTTTCCGAATTAAGCGCGACTAACTTAATTGTAGTCGAGCCTATATCTATACCAACTTTAAAATGCTTCATAAACAAAATCTCCTTGCTGATATAAAACTTTATCTTCCTATTATAATGTATTTTACAACAAAATTCAACAGATAAATTCAGGAAACCCCAAAATAAAATATTTATCAATAGACTTCTTTCGAAACCGCAAAACTACGTCAATCCAACAAAAAAATATTTTATTCAATGTTTTAGCAAAAGGCGTTTTGCTTTTTAAACGCCGAAAGCGTTAAGAAGCATTCAATGAAATATTTTTTATAACAATACTTATATCAATATGAAGTTTCAAAAAAAGCCTAATATTGCCTATAACACCATTATATTCCTTTTAATCAAATTTATATTCTCAATTTACAATTATATTTTCCACCATTATATTAAATCCTTAAAATTATAATTATCTTTTATTGTCTATATTGTATCATAAACCCCAATATAGTGTAAAGCCCATATTCACGCAAAGCGTGTCTAAAATCCTTAGCGCGTAAATCCCTAAAAACAAAAAAAAATTCCTCTTTGCCGACACAGGTTCAATGGGCTGAAAGAAATCGCGATTCCACGACGCTTTTGCTAGTTTTCTCGCGGAAAAGTACATATAATAAAAAAATCAAAAACTTTGCCAAAAAATTCCTCCTTGCCGACAGCGTTTCAAGGGGTCCGGGGGAAATCGCAATCCCCCGGCGCTTTTGGTACTTTTCTCGTAGAAAAGTACAATAATAAAAAAATCAAAAACTTTGCCAAAAAATTCCTCTTTGCCGACAGCGTTTCAATGAACTGAGAGAAATCGCGATTCCACAACGCTTTTGCTAGTTTTCTCGCGGAAAAGTACATATAACAAAAAAGTCCCCTATCCAAAAGGACAGGGGACAAAATTACAAATATTTTGTAATAATAAATTACTGTAACAACTGAACAACCTGGCTTGTAGACTGGTTAGCCTGAGCAAGCATAGCTGTAGCTGCCTGCTGAAGAACGTTAGATGCTGTAACATTCATCATTTCTTTAGCCATATCAGCGTCTTCTATACGAGATTTAGCTGAAGAAAGGTTTTCAGAAGAAACCTGAAG
>CATJCJ010000620.1 GCA_949738935.1 uncultured Eubacteriales bacterium
AAGCTTGCTGAAATGCTTGGAAAGGTTAGGGGAAAGTTTTTACTGAGCTATAATGATTGTGATTATGTGAGGGAGTTATATTCACAATTTAATATTGAGGCTATGGAAAGGTTTAATAATTTATCGGCAAGATATGAAAAAAGCGATAGAAAATATGGGGAGCTGATTATCAGGAATTATTGATTGTTTAATGCCAATAAGGGTATATTATATTTGAAAATTTAATATACCCTATTGCTATAAGGCGGTCTATATAAGTTCATTTCAAAGCCGAGTAAATCTTTGACTTTTTGATGTACTGCCATAATTTCTTCTTTATTTTTTTGTAGACTTAATTGATTTCCATGAGGGTGCGTATTTGAATGGTTTCCTATTGTGTGACCAGCTTCATAGATTCTTTTTACTTCTTCAGGATATTTATCAACCCAATATCCACATAAAAAGAATGTTGCTTTAACATCGTTGTCTTTCAAAACTTTTAATAATGTATCAGTATCTTCAGCTCCCCAAGCGGCGTCAAAACTAATAGCTAATTTTTTTTCATCTGTGCCAACACAGTAAATAGGAAGCTTTTTTTTAGAGGCGCTTGTTTCAACTGTGACTTCTTCGTCAATATAACGCAAAAACGGACCAACTATACAAAATCCTACACAAACTGCAATAAATAAAATAGAAAACCATTTTACATAAAAGTTGCTGCACATTTTTTTTGTTTTTTCAAGAAAATTATTCATTAAAATTCTCCTTTATGTTGTTTATAAAATATAATATTCATAAAAGAAAATAAAATTCTTGTTATTCGTTGTAAACAAGTTTTTGAGAGGTTTATTCAGGAGAATAAGCAATAATTTATTTATATTAAAGTAAGTCAGCGATATCAAAAATGAGTCTTTTGGTTTTATCCCACCCTAGGCAAGGATCGGTGATGGACTTGCCATAGCAACCGCCATCAACTTTTTGATTTCCATCCTCTAAATAACTTTCTATCATAAATCCTTTGACAAAAGAACGAAGTTCTGAAGATAATTTGCAGCTATGAAGGACTTCTTTGCAAATTCGTATTTGTGCCATATAATTTTTATTTGAGTTCGCGTGATTGGTATCGATTATAACTGCTTTGTTATCTATGGAACGATTGTTGTATGCGTTGTATAATCTTTCCAAATCCTCAAAATGATAATTCGCGTAGCATTTTCCATCCTCTTTGACATAACCTCTTAAAATAGCGTGAGAAAAAGGGTTTCCGGAAGTTTCTACCTCATAGCCTCTATAAGATATTGTATGAGGCTTTTGGGCGGCGTATATGGAGTTAAGCATAACTTCTATATCTCCGCTTGTGGGGTTTTTCATACCTACGGGAATGCCTATTCCACTGGCTGTTAGTCTGTGTTGTTGATTTTCAACAGAACGAGCTCCTACGGCGACATATGACAAAACATCAGATAAGTAACTGTGGTTTTCTGGATAAAGCATTTCATCAGCGCAAGTAAGTTCTGTTTCTTTAACAGCGCGAATATGAAGTTCTCTTAATGAAATTAAGCCTTTGAGCATATCCGGTTTTTCTGTTGGGTCGGGCTGAAGGGCTATTCCTTTATAACCATCACCTGTGGTTCTTGGTTTATTAGTATATATTCGAGGGATAATAATTAACTTGTCTTTTGTTTTTTCTTGAACTTCTTTTAATCGGCTTATGTACTCTAAAACAGCGTCTTCTCTATCAGCCGAACAAGGACCGATAATAAGCATCATTTTATTTGATTTGCCTTTTAGAATATCAGCTATTATATTATCTCTTTCTTCTTTTATTTTAACCATTTTTTCTGTCATAGGTAACCGCTCTTTAAGCTCCTGCGGTGAATAGAGTTTACGTTTGATTGTAATTTGCATATCCATAAGTATTATTTCCTTTCAAAATAAAATTATATATAACGTATCTGAAAGTTTTTGCGTATTATAAAAATTACAAAAGTTGTCGATTATTTAAAAGTTTTATACATATCAGATACGTTTTAGGCTTGCTGCGTTATAATTACACTTATTTTAACTCAAAAAAGGTATATTGTCAAAAAATTTTAAAAAGGTCAAAGTATTATGGCAATCCAATTTGAAAATAATTTTCAGCTGGGCAAACTTGTTTGTTTTTATGGCGAACTGCTATAAGTTGAATTGCTATAATAGACCTGTTTAATAACAGACTTTAACAATTATGTTCAAAAAAATAAAAAAATGCTTTCCATATTAAAAAAAATATGATATAATATATAAAAATAATAA
>CATJCJ010000621.1 GCA_949738935.1 uncultured Eubacteriales bacterium
TAAGTGTTGATGAAATTGTTAATAAAATAGAACAAGAAGATAAACTGATTATTATTGACGGATTAGATCATGTGGAAAATTATAATCCCAGACAAATGGAGCAGTTTATAGATTTTATCGATAAGCTTAAAAACACAAGAACCGTAGTTTTATCACGACCTTTAAAATATGAAATTCCTTGGCAAAAAGAGGTTTTGTTGGATTGGACTTTTGATGAAACAAGTCTTTATTTGGAAATGGCACATGAAATAACGGAATATAGAATACAGCAACAGATTTTTAATATATCTGGTGGTTATCCTATAATAACATATTTTCTTGCAGAAGATTTTAAGCTAAATCATAGAATTAATATTGAATTACCTATTAAGAGCATTAATGATTATTATGATACTTTGTTTTTGCGCAATGAAAAACCAAGTGCTGCTATTAGTATTTTCGCATCAGGAAATTGTTTCTTTACTTTGAAAGAAATAGAAGGTTTTTTTAGTGAGCCTGAGATGTATGAAGTCATATGTGAATTTATTAAAAATCATCCTTATTTGTTCAAAATAATAGAAAATCGTATTTCTCTTATTCATGATAGTTTAAATACTTATTTGAGAATAAGAAATAAATCTTTTGAACAACGGCGATTGAAAACAATAGCGGTTATTAGAGAAAGTTTGCTTAAAGGTTCCGTTGAATATATGGATAGAATGGAATCCTTTGAGTTTGATGAAGAATTTTATTCAGCAATGCTAAAAAAATATGCAAATATTGATGTTTTTAAAGAGCTTATGCTTTCAACCAGAGATTATAACTCCATAACAAGTTTGTATGAACAACTGCGAAGATGGTTAGAGGATAAAACAGGTGTATTAAACATTTATGAATATTATTCTTTTTGCTTGCTTTTTCAAATTGCAAATAGAAATGATCTGATTGGCTGTGATAGTTTTGTTTATCAAATGCTTTTGTATATGTATTTCCATGAGGGTATTCAAGATAATATATTCAGTTCCGATTATATTTGGCAAGTTTATCTGGTTTGCAAAGGTAAAGAAAATTATGCAGAGCAATATCTAAAAAATAAACATATAGCTAATTGTCAGCTTTACGACTTATTCAAACAAATCAACGAGGATTATGATTTCTATAATAAGAAAGAACAGCAAATAGCTTATTGCGAGCTTGAAGAAAAATTAAAGAACGCTAATTTAGATTCAATAAAAAAAAGAGATGCGCTTAAAAATTATTTAATAAGTGCTTTTATTTATGGTAAAGTAGGTGACAAATATTTTGATTTACTAAAAAGTTATCTATCTGGAAATAAAGAGAGTAGTTTGCTAAAGTTTTGTAATGAGATGTTAAAATTTGGTATAGAACCTTTTGGGGTAAAAATAGCTTTGAATGAAGTAGAATATCAATTACACGAATTAGGTTTCTTTGGCAAAAAGAATAAATTTAGAAAATCTTCTCTTTATGATATGATTAAACAAAATGCCTATGAAGGTTCTTTTACAGTAATGGAATTAGCGGCATCTTATTTAAAACTAGCAAATTATGAACATCGTGACGTAGATATAAGGAGTTTGGCATATTGCTGGTCGATGTATCATAACCGCAAAGATTATAGTGTATCTACAATTGAAGAAGCATTACTGGCATTTGAAGCAGAAGAATTGCTTGACTGGAAACAGTCTTTTAAAATTATTGATAAATTGTTAGGACAATCTGAAAAGGGTATATCTAATCTGCTGACATCATATATAAACAAAAAAGGACCAAATATTTTATGTCAGATTAAAGAGATGGAATATTTTGAAAATGAAAAAAATAATATTTGGTTTGAGGACTTAACTTCTGCAAATTATGCTTGCTTTAGTGAATCAGAAATACTAGCGCAGGTGAGATATTTTTTAAGTCAACGATCATATTCAAAGGAAATTGAATATGATGATATTCAAGAAATTTTAAAATCGAAACATTACGATTTAGTACTAAATGAAATAAAACTGCTTGATTATACCATTTCGGAGCCGGATAAAGATCTGATTCCATTACTTGATGAAAAGGGCATAAAATATATTGATGTAAGTACAAAAGAAAAAATTGAGTATGAACCTTTTAATCATAATTCAATTTCAGAAAATGATTTTGAATATATATCTGGACAAAACATAGGTTATATGGAAATATGTCAATATGCTGATGGGTGGTATTCTTGTTTGCCTTTTGTTGAAGTTTTCTCATTTTATCCTAAGCAAGATATACAAAGAGATTATCTTATGATTATACATAAATCAATGTTTGCCCATGTTTCTGGTGGTGAACATATAGGTAGTTGGCAGCTGTTAATTGGACATATACCGCAATTTCTTTTGCAATATGAAATTGATGTTGATTGGGAAAAAATTTATGATATATTTAATAAATTTTTAGATATATCTTTGATATGTCGGTTTTAAGCTTATGCTTTTGAGTACATTCATAGTTACTATGAAAAAATAACAATATTTATAATTTGTAAATTAATAAATGATATAAAAAAACATAGTGTAAAATAGCTTCTAGAATGTGCATCTTTTTTGTCTATGCATGACA
>CATJCJ010000622.1 GCA_949738935.1 uncultured Eubacteriales bacterium
AATAAAGCGATTATATCTTTGTTCCATGCAATTATTATAACAAAAAATGCTGGAAAATTCAGTATTTATCAATATTTTAAGTTGTTCAGCAGACACTAATTATAAGTATCTTAGATCAACTCGATACAGAAAATTTATTAAATCGTTTGAAACAAGTTTATATTACTACCCGAAAAGAACCTTTTGATGATATTACTAATTCATTCATTCCGAATCTTGTTTATCAAAGTAATAGTCCAAGAGTGGGAGAAATTTGCTTATTAACACCTAAACAAATAATGAAAGCGTATACAAAACTTGGATTAAAAAAATATAAGCGCAAATTAAAAAAATATATTGGCGAACAGGAACATACTATATTTGAGATACCCTTTTTTCTGCAATATGCTGATATAATCCTAAAAGCTACTAATCAACAGAATATAATAAAGGAAGATGCAATTTTTATTATAGTAGAAGAATGGATTAAGAAAGAATGGCATAAATATTGGACAAAATATTCATATAATTATAAGGGTGAAAACAAGGAATATATTTATATGGAGTATGTTAAATTGGTATATATGTGCTTATATAAATTTAGTTATTATCTCTTAATTGAAAACGAGTACGAAATTCCTTTAGAAACGATGGAAAAGGTAGTTGCAAATTTAGGCAGTAATAATATGTATGATAGTATATATTATTTATTAACAAGAAATTTAATTCACAAAGTTAACGATAAATATTCATTTATACACTTCACTTTTTATGATTTTTTTATTGCAAAAACATTGGCTGAAAATGTACCAATTTCATACAATATTAAAAAAAATATTTTAATTGGTAAAAAACAAATAGAGAAAACATATATTTTTCATCTTGATAACATAGTTAATTCTAGGAAATTGCTTAATTATTGTTTAGACGAAAAAGAAAAAAAAGAACTTAGAAATCTAAAAAGTTTTAATATAAATTATTTGTACCAACAAAAAAAGATAGATTTTACAAATTATAAGATTAATGATTTATCATTAATCTTGAAGCTTTTCCCTAGAATAGAAGAAATAAGATTTCATCAATATAATTTAAATGCGCTTCAAGTAGATTTGATTAGATATTGTGATGAAGTGAGCTATTTTCTGTTTAAGAAAGGAATTACTTCTTTAAAGTATATTGAAAATTTTGGGAAAATTAATGTATTAGATTTATACAGTATGAAGATAAACGATGAAGATATAGTATATTTGAGTCGAATTCAAATCAAAATATTAAAATTTTTTATAAACATTCAAGAAAAACAGATCTTATTAAAGTTAAAGAAAATAAAAGGTATAAAGGAATTACATGCCGTTGATAGGTTAAAAGCAGATGTTATTCTTTATATTTATGAATTATGGAGAACAGGAGAAAAAATCCAATTTTATATAGAAGGTGCGGAAGAAATATCAGATGATATATATTCTGATATTAAGTTAGATATAGATTCAAAACTCCATGTACTAGAAAAATTATATATACTTATTTATAAAGAAATACTTGTAGAAAGTAATGATAAATATGCCTATATTGATGTCGGATATTATATTGTTAAATTATTAGCAAATAAAAAGGAAATTGAAAAAGCAATAGGTTTAGCTGAATTTTTGATTGCAAAGGAAGAAGACGGGGTAATTAGAGAAAGTAGTAGTTATTTTCATATTGTGCCGATAAGAATCCCAAATGGAATTCGAAGAACTAGGGCATATATTAAATATACACATGTTGATTTGATTTTCACATTAGGGAAAATATATTTAGAAAGATATGATTATAATAAGGTATTTCATTTATTCCAGAGAGGATTTACAGATGTAAATAGAGTTTTCGGGGGTGGTTTTGCTTCTTTAAGACGTGGTAGGATAATAGGAGAGGATGGTCGTAGACATTTAGAGTTTTTGTATGGTATGAGTGCAGCTCTTATTGGTGAATATGATATTTCTATACAATATTTAATTGTTGTGGCAAAAGGTCGCAATACGATGTTTTATGAATACCCTGCTTTTTGCAGTTACTTTTTTTTAGCATATTGTTTTTGGAAAATGGATGATTTAGAATCAACTAATAGTTGGCTTCAAAAATGTAATACTGAATTTTTGTATGAAAATTTGTATTATCATCAAAATTATAAAGTAGAAATTCGTTTTGTACTTTCTGATCTAATAAATGAAAATTTATCTACAAAAAAAGATATGAAAATATTATATATTAGCAAGATACTTTATGGTAAAATTTTGGCATTAATGTTTCAAGACTTTGAAACATCTTTTAAATATTTTTCAGAAGGTATAAATGAAATGAGTAATATATATGGTAAGAAAAGTAGTGAGGTAATGAGAGAAGAAGAAAATATTAAATTAATATTGAACAAAGAGTTAATTTGGAAAGACTGTGAGTAAAAATTATAATGTGCCAATTGTAATAAAATTTTATTAAATTATAATTAAAATATTCATGCGCCTTGAAAACATGATTTCATTGATATAATTAAGCTGCATATTTAGTATCGGTTAATATCTTCCGGTTACAAATAAATTCCATTGAAATATCTGACAAGAT
>CATJCJ010000623.1 GCA_949738935.1 uncultured Eubacteriales bacterium
GGTAAGCAGCATCTCCGTAGCCCTAAGGGGCAGTATAAATGTGACATTCACCCAGAAATACACCGGAAACCATTTCCGGAAGACGCCTTCAGGCGGGTTGCTGCCATATATGCGGTTGACCTCGTTCTCCATGGCAAGGTAATTGATGATGGGTGAGAGCTGCCTCTGGCCCGTCCCGCGCCTCTTAGCCTGCCTGATGTTAGACAGAATCTGTGTAATCTGACGGTCAGGGGTGTCTATAAACACGAGGAAGTCCTCAACGGTTACCATGTCCGCCCTTGAAATCTTAAAATCTTTGTCCCCATATCTCTGAAGGAATCCACGGATGATGTTTACCTTGTCCCGGGATATCGTATTGAAAATGTATACTCCATGGCAGCTTATGGCATAACACCGCAGCATGTTTCTTATCTTTTCCTCTGTAATCCCCAGTTCGCTGCCGATATGGCTCCTGTATAACTGTGAGTCCACGGTAAAATCAATCCCATATTTTTTTATGCCGGAAAATCCTACCCATCTGTCGGCATCAAAGCAGCCTTCCAGTTTCCCCTGTTCCACAAAGGATCCTTGGATTTCCCGACACCTGCTGACAAGGGTATCATTATATTTTAGGTTCCTGTAAACAGTTACCTCTTCCGACTCTATTTCACGCAACAGACTATTCATTAAGCACCTCCCCCAACAATTTCCTCATCCCCGCCTTTTCATGGTTGGACATGCCAGCCAGTACCGCATTGATCAGTTCCTGGAATGCCGGTATGATGTGCTTTTTCAAGGCAGTCCCATACTTGCCGTTCCCTGTGGCAAGTTCCTTCCTTCTGTATTCCTTCATCACATTTACCAGGGATAAAACTCCTTCATTGGTAAATATGAGATACGGGCACAGGTTTGCAATGCATGACGCATATGTTGGATGTTCGCAGTTAAACCCCAACGCTTTTTGCATACACCAGATACCCGAATCCTTCGCTTTCCCCCTGCCCTGCGCCAAGGAGAACATGGCCTTCAGTATTTCAGCAGCCTCATCGGCCCTGCCCCCGGCAAAGAGTTCCCCCATCCTGTCAGAAGCCAGAAGCGTGGCTCCCGCCATTTCAAGTTCATATGCTGACAGGGGGATTTTTTCCATGATCTGTGTCTGCTCCTTTGCCGTCAGTTTTTCAAACGCACCCGGAAAGGCTGCCAGAA
>CATJCJ010000624.1 GCA_949738935.1 uncultured Eubacteriales bacterium
CATAATTGACTGAACATTGACAACTGAATAACTGCCAGATATTGAATTTTCAAGGTGCATAGCTAAAACTTATGTGCGAAGTTTGAGTTGATTATTATAATCACAAACGAATCAAGGCAAAACTAAAACGACTGAATCCGGTGGTTATTCTAAAGCTTGGGAGCCGCCAATTTAAAGCGTGAGACTTACTTCAACAGTAATCGCTTATGATATTATACCAAGAATTATTTTAGATCCGCAAGGGTAAATAAACTGCAAAGTAGTTACTGTTTTACAGCTCTTGCAGCTCTAAAATGTTCCCGACTCAGATTAGTCAGGGGATTAAGGCATACTATATGTTGTGGTGGCTCCCAAGCTTTAGAATAATCACTTGTGACGTGGAGATAACAATCGCCTTTTTAATATGAGGAGTGTTTCGCATCGAGATATGCATTACGCTTTTGAAGCTCTTTTATCTGCTTTGCAGAGGACCTCCTCATCATGTGTTTCAGAGGTTGACGAGAATACGTTTGAAACCTTCGTCATATAGATTACCAGTTTTGCAGATGGACATGAGTAAATACCTTCTTCATTGTAATATATTGTTACTTATAGTATCCACTTTTATAATATAGAACTAATATAAAAAATAGCAAAAAGGCTATTAGCAAAATCTATTTTGTATATTGCTTTCTAAGTTTATGGTATTTATAATACTCATAGATAAATAAACTGAATATCAAAATCCTGTTGGTTTACAGAATAAGTAAACTCAAAAACGTTGATATTTAATTAACATTAAATATTATACCTTAAGGATTCAGTAATGACTTTAATCAACACTATTTAAATATAAGATGTCAGGAGTAGTGACAACATCTGATAGAGAATTTATAATTTTGAGACGAATTTAGAAATAAAATATTTTAATAATTGAAGAGAGGGATTACAATCTTGATAAAAATTAGTTGCGAATGTAAATGGGAAGTAGGCTATTGTGCCGTTAATGTAGAAGATATGAATCCATTACATTATAGATGGATGAAAGATGTGGCAGTCCAATGCAAAAGATTTATTTTAGGAATTCCAAACAAGGAGGTTATGGAAAAAGCATTAGGAGAACGAGAAAATTATGCCCCCATACTATTGCAGGAATTCTGGAGTGAAATTAAATGGGTTGATGATGTTGTTATTTTAGACTTTGAACATCTTAATTATCAGAAAGCATATGAGGTGCTTTCTTTTAATGTTTGCTTCTACGGCTCAAAGTATGGAATAGCGTTTGAAAATGATAATACTTTTATGAGAGAGCACGGAGTAGACTTTATACCTTTGTTGCCAGAGAAAATAAGAATGACAGAAGGGCCGAATGCAATTGAAAAGCCATTATCGCAGCTTTTTTTACGAAAAAAGCTAATTTTGTTTGGAACAGGAAACTATTTTGATTTTTTCTTGAGGATTTATGGGGAAAAGTATAAACCGGAATATGCAATTGACAATAATGAGAGTAAATGGGGAACGGTTAAAAATGGGGTTTTAGTTCAGAACCCTGCTATTTTACAGGGAGAAGATCCGCAAAAAGTATTGGTAATTATTTGCAGCAAAAATTATGAGAGTATGTTGCAGCAATTGCGTGAATTTGGTAATTTTGATTATAGATTACTTTTATATTATAATGAAATTGCGTTATTAGAAGAAGAACGGTTTATGATAGATATTGATAAGGACAAGCTTGTTCTGGATAGAGTACATGAAATAAATTATGGAATGCTAAAGGAATTTGATCATGTATGCAGAGTGCATAATGTACAATATTTTTTAAACTATGGATCTTGCTTAGGTGCTATTAGGCATCAGGGGTTTATACCGTGGGATAATGATGTAGATGTCTGTATGACGAGAGAAAACTATGAGAAACTACTTCTATGGAAAAATGAATTTAGCAAAGAGTATCGTTTTGTGGAGCCTAATAATTCGTGGAAAAAGAAGTATTTTGACTGTGTTCCACGTTTGAATTATAAAAAGGCATACATGCTTATGGACGAAGATGCCTGTGAATTTTATGAGAATTATAACAATAGAATTGATTTAGATATGTTTCTAATTGATAAGACATACGATACATTTAAAGGGAAATTTCAGCGCTTTGAATTAGCATGTCTATACGGATTAATGAATGCATATAGACATGAATCATTCTTTTTTGATTATTCGAAGAGTATGAAAATTGCTAATGCAATTTTGAGGAAGATTGGACGTTGCTTTTCTTTGGACTGGTTAAGGAAACGTGTAGATAAAATTGCTAAACGCTTTGCGAATGATTCGGAGGCACCATATTATTTTATTAGTAATTGTGCACTGAGTAAATTAAAATTGCTTTTTCCTGCGGATATTTTTAATAAGGCAATAGACGTACCATTTGAAGACTTAAATGTTTATGTGCCAGAAAAATATGATGAATTTCTCCGTTTGTTATATGCAAATTATATGAGTTTACCCCCTGAAAGCGCCAGGGTTCCCCATTGGGGAAGAATTTTAATTTCCGCAGATACATTTGTATTTGAAGAACCGAAACCGTATGGAGGGGTACATGGTGTA
>CATJCJ010000625.1 GCA_949738935.1 uncultured Eubacteriales bacterium
CTCCTCAAACCTTTACTTCGACCATCTGGCGGGCGTAGTCGCTGCGGGGATCTATCTCCACCATGTTGCCGACGTACTTGCCGTCCTTGCGCTCAAAAGCGCGCATGTCAAAGTCCTCGATGACGGGAATCCAGAAAACTCTGCCGTCAGGGCCCTGATAGTGGCGGCCCAGGTGGAACTGATGCAGCAGCATCGGAACGTCGGGACCGTCTCCGGACCAGACCTTCTGAGCCTCGGCATAGTGCAGATTCAGGAAACTGGGGTTTCTCACGCCGTACTTCTCCCAGCGCATGGGACCGATGTCCTTCCAGTCGTCCGTCATGGAGCGCATGGTCTCGACAATGACCTCGTACACGTCCGTGCCGGGCATTCCGCAGCCCTCAAAGCCCTCGTACCATACGCGGTAGGCGTTCATGTGCTCGCTGGGATGGTCCTTCAGGATGGCCTTTACACGCTCGGCGATTTCCTCTTTGAGCATGGTGACGTTTCCCTCGGGAAGATGGAGAACATACTTCTTAACCAAATCCATAGTTCTTCCTCCTGTTATCGAATGACATTGTTGCCGACGAGGTCGCCTATGGAGGCGGTGTCGCCGGACTTGCGCCCGTCGCCGTAGCCGTAGCTCCAGTCAACAGGCAGCTCCGCGCATTTTGTCAGCACGGCCCTGCCGAGAACCACGCCGGTGCCGTGGTACATCTCGCGCAGCTTTGCCTCGGCCAGAGCGGCGGCCTCGGCCTCGCTCTCGGCAAGGACAAAGCACTTGGCCGGAGCGCAGTAAACATAAGAAGGCTCGGTCGCCTTTTCAAGCTGCTTCTTCTGAGCCTGGAAATAATACTTCTTCATTTTGACAGACCCTCCTTACGGCATACGAACGTCGGGAACGGTACCCGCGTTTATGTACTTATCGTATTTAGCCATGAAGTTTTTGTCGTCGCCGGCGAACTCATACTGTCCAAGCTCGGAGGGATGAACGTACTTCATCTCGTCATAGTCGCCGCAGGGCTCGGCCTGCCAGGTGTTCACGGCCTCGTAGTAGCAGTGGTAGTCCTCCTTGGTGTGTGTGTTGTGGGTGATGTTGCCGCATACGATGTGCTCAACACAGCCGTCCTGGGGCGCCTTGCGTCCGAGGCAGGCCAGCCTGCCCACGCTCACCTTAACGCCCAGCGTCTCCCAGCACACGCGCGCCGCGGCGTCGGCGTCGGTCTCGTTGGTGCGGACGGTCCCGTTCGGGAACTCCCATACGCCGTTTTTGTTCTTGCATATCAGCACGTCTCCGGTGGGGCCGGCGTGGTGCTGAACCAGTACGGAAATAGATTTCATATTCTGCGCACACTTCCTTCTGTCAGATTAGTCC
>CATJCJ010000626.1 GCA_949738935.1 uncultured Eubacteriales bacterium
ATAAGCTAAAAATTCTGTCAAATAACCTATTCCTTTGTTTGTTATAATAAATAATATAATTATATATATAATAAAAAGACCCCTTCAAAGAGGTCTTTTATCCCTATGCTTCAATGATATTTTTACTACTATTTTTATCGTCTTTTTCTTTACCATCTTTAGAATTACTTCCAAACAGTTTTTCAAGAATACCTCCGCTTTGAGGATTAGTTACCTGTGTAACCTCTTGATAAGTTCCGTCGGAATAAGTTCTTGTCTGTTTAACAGTTAAAGAATTTTGGCGCTCCTTTAAATTAATGAGAGTATTAACCAAATTTATATTTTGATTGATAAAATTAGTTACTTTGGGGTCGCCTACATTACCCGTTAATGTTTCCTGTAACATAGCCATCTGCATACGACCTACATTATGCTCAACCATTCCGTACATAACATCTATAAGGTCGTTCATATTTCTTGTGTCAAACCTCTTAAACATTTTATTATAAGCGCACACATAACCAGCTTTATACTCAGAACAATTATTAGCCGCTAAGCAAGTATCGCAGGCAAATTTAGGATATTTATCCGAATATATCTTTTTAGGCAGCCTTTTTGTAGTCTGTCCTTTTATAAGTCGTCCGTGTTCATCACGCACTGGAACAATATTAGCCTTTTTAAATATTTCATCATCAAGACTATCTATTTCGGGAGCGTTATCCTCCCCATCAGTTAAAAGGTTATCCATTCTTAAAACGTCGTGAACCTTGTCAAGAATCTCCTCTTTTGTGAGGTTGGCAGTCTCTGTATTATCTTCCTCAATATAACTCTCTCTTTCCTTTACGATACGGTCAAAATTAGTCCCTAATTGAAGTAATTTATCATTTTCTCCTGAAAGACATTCCTTAAAAAAGTCCACAAGGTCATTAATTCTATCCCCTATATTAGGAACAATCCTATTAATATATGTATCGTGTAAAGATTTTATCACAGCATAGTCATCTACAATATAATTTTCCTTTGCGGTTTCATATTCTGGATTATCCCAATTAAGAAGCATAGTCATATCCGCAATTATCACGTCAAGCCCTTGTTCTAAATCAGGATTTATATTCATTTTTCTTGCCTG
>CATJCJ010000627.1 GCA_949738935.1 uncultured Eubacteriales bacterium
TATGACAGCGTGGGGTATCTGAAAAAGGCAGGGATTTTATAACGGACTGACCGAGAAAAAGGCGGTGTCGGCGTGAGTGCTGATGCCGTCTTTTTATAAGATTGAGGGTGGAAAAACGTAGGTAAAAATGGTATAATTTAGAATATAAATGTCGAAATGGGGAATAATGATGAGGCGATATGCTGTTTTTATTAGCTGTGAAGAATATAAAGAATTTGATGACATTGATTTTTGTCATAGTGATTCAGTACTCATAGAAAATACATTAGTTGATTATTGTGATTATGACAGAAAAGATATACAACTTTTATTAATATATATAGACGCTTTTGAAAATGATGTGAGTTATTTATATAAGACAATTAGTGAAATAATAAATAAAATGGAAAAAGAAGATACATTTTTATTTTATTTTGCAGGTCATGGTATGTTATATAAAGAGGACGAGTATCTTATTTTGCCAGATACTGTACAAAATGATATTGAGGGAACGGCATTATCATTAAAATATTTGAATAGTATTTTGAAAAAGGCAAAAGGAAATACATTTAGAATTCTTGATGCATGTCATTCAGGTAAGGATGTTCGTGGCATTCGAGAAAATGGATTCATAAGAGAAATCATAAAGAGTAGTTGGGCGACTTTAGCCGCTTGTTCTGAAAATGAGTGTAGCTATTCTGATGACAAGTTGGAACAAGGAATTTTTACATACTATATATCTGAAGAAATTAAAAAATGGAAATTGGGTGAGAAAATTACCTTTGAAGCATTAAAGATATTAGTATGTAGAGATTTACAACAATGGGAAGAAGATAAAAATAATGGTCATATTCAGACACCGACATTAAATGGTTCTATTATAGGTAATGCTGATTTTGCAATTAGAAATGAAAAAGAGTATGAATATGCACTATACGATAAAGGAATTGTGAAGGAACAGAAGAAGGAGGTATTAGAAGTGAATACAGAATTAAGTATAGTGAACAATCAGAGCATGGTGTTATGGGAGCCTAATGCGGGTATTCTAATTTCTAAAAGTGCAGATGTTGTAGAGATTTTAAGAAATGATGTGCAATTAAAGGAAAGGGAATTAAAAGGAATATATAATAATTATCAAAATGAAAGTTATGAATTTGCAGCAGAACCTCTTTGGAATCGAACTATGTCTTTACTGCGTAAGAGAGTATTAGCATTAGGAGAAGAATTTGTTAGTGAAATGGTCGGTATAGACAAGATTGAATATGTTCGAGAATTACCTGAATTTGAAGTCATAAATTTAGCGATGGAACTGGGATTTATCAATAATACAGGAAAGATGCGTTTGATGCACTCTTATGAAACGATAACGCATTATCTTCAACGAGATGTCGAGGATGAAATGACAAAGAGTGAAGTTGAAAGTATAATAAGAGCATGTGTGCAGTATGTATTAGGGATTGATGAATCAGAGATTGTTTTTGAATATAATGATTTTAGAAATTCTCTTAAACTAGAGAAATTTGATAGAGATTCAACAAAAATAGAAATGCTAAAAAATAGTCCATATTTTTATAAAAGGACGACAATAAGAACATTTGTAAATCTTATTTCGACTACTGAAGGAGCTGAATTTGAAAATGTAATTTCCAACTTTGATGTGGTTCTTTCGGCAGTGTGGGATGAATTGTCATCAGATGATAAATATTTTGTTGGAATTACATATAGTAAATATGTGAACAAGGGTGCTAAAGAATATATTGTTCCTATTAAAAATGCTTTAATAAAAGTAGGAGGATTTGATTATGTTCCAGAAAATTTGCGTTCTTTAAGTTTTGTCAATGTTGCTAAAAAAGTTAAAAGTGTTCATTATGCAATGAATAATTTTTATAACGAACCAAGCGTAGTTAAAGAATTGGGGAGAATGGGAAGTAAAATACCAAGACCAGCAATAAAGGAAGTTATAAGTGCAACATTTATGATTTTGATGGGCAATGTATATGGAAGGTCATTTGATGCAGTAGAACCAGCAAAGGATATCTTAAGAAAACTAACAGAGAGCGATTGGGTATATTATATAGAACAGTGTTTGCCTTACGATGAAGAAGTGCTAAGTAAGATGCAAGCAGGTGACGAGCGTACTGGGCGTTGGTGTGGGATTATTGAGGAATTTGAGATAGATAAATTTGATTTTTCTAGTACCAAAGTTAAAGAGTTCATTAAATACTCCGTTAAAGGGGATAGGAGAAATGTAAAAGTTATAGCAGGAAACTATTTAAAGAAAATTGGTAGTATGTAAGTTTATGGAAAATTTTTGAGATTTCGGTCATTGTAAAAATGTCCAAATAAAATCTAAAGTACTAAATTGTGTATAATCAGATTGAAAAGATTTGTAGAGAAATTTAAAGAAAAAATACATAGCCGAGAGGTTTTCATTTACGAAAATCCCTCGGCTAATTTTATATTTCTGGAGGTGATTTTTATTTGAATGGTAAACGGTAGATAGTGCGTACCTCGACTATGGCGGCAAAATGTGTGACAATAGACTATATTTCTATCATGGGTATTAAAA
>CATJCJ010000628.1 GCA_949738935.1 uncultured Eubacteriales bacterium
AAAGTTCTTTCTATATTTTTAAGACATTCACTTATAGTAACATTCATACAACTTCAAAATTTTTCTATTTTTAATTTCTTTTTTCAAAAAGACATTATCTTTTATAAGTAATATAAATTCTCTTTTCTCAGCTATTGATAAACTCTTATATATTCTTTTCCACATTTCTATTTTTTCTTTATTTTCTTTCCTTTTTGTAATAAATAATTCTGGCATATATATTATTTCTTCAAATTCTTCAAAATTTTTGCCAAAAGCTAAATTAAAAAAGTCTTTTTTAGGTCCTACAACAGCATGAGTAGCATTTAATATACATTGAACTCCTCTTAACATTTTTGCATTCCAATGTTCTCCAATGTATTTTCTATCTTTACAATGTTCTCCAGAAAAGGGCATATATTTCATTGGAAAAGACCATATATTAGTTTTTAAACCTTTTTTTGCAAATTCCTCATTTAAACATATATTAATTTTCAGCCTTTTGTACAAATCTTTTGGAGTATCTTGAAAATTAAATAAAATATAATTTGATAGATGAGAAATACCATATTTAGCTGCTAATCGTTGTGCATTTACATATATTTTAACATTTTCTTCATCAGCATGGTCAAAGGCAATTCTTAATGGTCTAATTTCTAACTTTGCCAAATGTTTCATTTTATTTTCAGTTAAAAGTCTTGCATCAATTCCTTGATTAAAGTCAACTCTCCTTGTTAAATGCATAGTCCTTTTGCCTGATTTTTTTTCGTAACAACGATTTCCTTTATAAAACCCAAGTTCAATTAAATCATCAACAATATTTTTTAATTTATTAGATGCTAATATATTATTATCCATTAACATTAAATCTCTTTTACTGCCATATAAAACATCTATTTCTCTTATTTGAGTTTTTATGTTTATATAATTGCAGTAATTAGGTTCTAATTTGCTAACAGCACAAAATTCACAGTTTCTTACACAACCTTTTGTCGTAGAAGTAAAATAAGCATTATTCACTTTATAATCATAGTTTAAATAAATATTATTTTCCCTATCAACAATACTATAATCTGGCGTAATTAAATCTATTGGTTTATCTTCATCTCCAAGCATATAAGGTTTATCCAATAAGCCACTAAAAATAGTAATATCCTCCAACCCCTCCTCTTTGATTAATTCATTTTCTAATAAAGTTGCCATAGCACCACCAATATATATTTTTTTATGTTCTGAAACAGAGTCATAATAGTATTTAATTGTTTCTATTGTTTTTTTCCAATAAAATGTAAATAATGTTGTAATGTATATTCTATCCCATTTTTTAAGTTTTAATTCTTTATTCTTACCTTTAACAAAGACAACACTATCACCTACATTTTTATGATATGCACTAATCTTCATAAGTGCTAAAGGTGGATACTTATTTTTATAATCTGCTTCAACTAGTAACACATTCATTATTTAGCCTTCTTAAGTTTAATTTTCTAGGTATTTCTCAATTAAAATACGTATATTTTTCCATATACTAATTAAATTTACTTCTGACACACAAGCATCTGAATCAGCGTGAATCCAAGTATTTAATAAAGCAATATAACCTTCTTTGTCAATTTGTGATTTTAAAATTTTAATTTCCCCATTATTAATTATATTTTTATCTCTAAGGGTATTTAAACATCTATCATAGGTAGAAGGTAATTTACTACTGTCAAACGTAATTTCCAGTTTTTTTGCCCATAATTTTAAAATATATTCTAATAAACAACGACATAAAGCTGAAGTTGCAACAGGAAAATCTTTTACGTTTAAAGCTTCTAACTCCATCAAAAATTCTTTACCCTTTTCATTTAAGCAATTATAAACCCTTTCTTCATAATTTTTGCTTAAACGTAACGCTTCTCTTTCTTGTTTATATTTCCTAGATATAATACGTGGTTCAGCAGTCGCAAAATCATTAATATTTTTATCTTGCTTAACATCAGTCTGCATTGAAATATCTTTTTGTTTAAAACTATCTTTATTAGTATTTATAATAAGCCTATTACTATCATTATTTTGAGCATTTTTTTGTTTATCATTAATTTCTGTCATATTAATAGTTTGTTGCATCAGAATATTATTATCTTCATATGTATTTTTAACTTTATCTATAATTCTTTTATCATTAATACTTTTTTGACCATTCTTTATTTCTTCTTTTTTCATTTCCATAATATTCTTATCTTTTACAAGAGTTTTAAATTCATCATCAAGGTCATTTACATAATTATCAAAATCCTTTTTTAATCTAAAATTACCTGTTGCAGATTTATAAATCAAATCATTAATAAGATGTGACAACATTTTTAATACGTGTTCTTTGCTGTCTACATATATTAATTCAGAATTTTCATCAAATGATATATTATAAACATCTACAAATTTCGAAAATCCAATTACTCTTTCAAGTTTAGATGTCCATTTTTTAGTTACTATATCATTTAATAATTTTTTATCTGTATTTGGATTATTTCTCATAAATTCAATAATAGCGTATGTTTTATTTTTATTTCCCATAGCAGCATCAGCCTTTATTTTTGCCTGAGCATCCCATTGCTTTCTACCTATTCCTTCATTTATGTCACGGTGTATTTTTACTAAGCAAGCTTTAGCATCATCTACATTATCATATACTGTACATAGAATTCCATTACTAACATCTAATACTAATTTATATATTTTTGACACTAATGGAATTTCAGCTAATATAATTTCATTATTTTTATATTGTGACATTAATTTTATACAAGTAAGCCTCCTATTTCCATCATATACAACATATTTTTTTAAATCATCATCAAAACATACTATTGGCATTTCAAATGGGTTTAACCCATCATTTGCTATATCAATAGCTAAGTTAATCATTTCATTTTCAGATTTGCCATTAGTAACTTTAAACATTGAAATAATTGCACTCATTTCGTCAGAAGCTGCTTCAATATATCTATAATTATCGGGATTTATATATAATTCATCTATTTTTAAAATTTTATGCGAAAACTTTTTTATCATTAATATTTCTTTCCTTTCATTCTTGCTTTTTAAATACAAACAAATATTCGTGTGCAATCAATAAAAAATTATATTTTACACTATTTGTTTTCCAATAACCTGTTGCCCTGCAATTATGCTGTTCCTTTATAATCAATTCTTTCAATTTAAATCCAGCTTTTTGAAAAGTTTTCATTACATCAAAAGACATAGGAATCATATGTCCTTTTTGTCTTGTATCACCCATAAGGACAGCACAAAATTTATCCTTTTTTAAAACCCGATAGCTTTCTGCTGCTACCATTTTCATTTCCTCAAGAAATTTAGGTATTTTACAACGGGATATATCTTCCTGTATATTCTCACTATACTGAATAATATTAGCATAAGGCGGATGTGTGCAAATTAAATCTATACTTTCATCAGGTATAAAATCAAGATTTCTTGCATCACCTTTTTTTATATACACTTTACCCTTAGCCAATTCATAATCAAAATTCACTTTTTCTCGACAGCGTTTTAATGCAATATCATTAACATCTACACCAATTATATTGCGATTTAAAAGTTTTGCTTCAACAAGCGTGGTACCTCCTCCAGAAAACTGATCAAGAATTAAATCTCCCTCTTGAGAATACCTTAATATAATATTTCTTGGTATATATGGTGACCAATTCCCACGCCATTTTGCATCGTGTGTTGCCCAATCGCCACGATTTGGAAAAGACCAATAGGTAGTCATTTCAAGTTCAAAGTTTTCCGGCTCCCATTTCTTTATTTTCTTTTCTGCCATTATTTAAAAACCTCTTTTATTATGCCATTTTCCAAATCTTTAATATTATAAATGTGTTTCATAACATCAAAAGTTTCTTCAAGATTATGTCTCGCACTTGTCCAACCTTTTCCATCGGTAAACCATACAAAAGTAAAATCTTTAATGCTTTCACATTCTTGAGCAATTTGCTTATAGCTTCTGGCAGTTTCATTAAGTTTAGAACCACCGCTCGTATAAAAATTAGTTTCAATACCATATATCATATTATCAGTTTTTACAACAAAGTCAAAACGCTTTTCAGATTTGCCCTGATTGGAAATA
>CATJCJ010000629.1 GCA_949738935.1 uncultured Eubacteriales bacterium
ACCAATGTGGGAAAAAAGCGGGAATAGATTTTTAACTAGCTTAAAAATCCTCTATTTCCCACATATTTAAAGCATATTTTCAAATAAATTATACATTCAGTATCTATGTTTTCTCCGTCTTCTGTTTCCTTTTTAATTTCATTTAAAGTCACCTCTATTACTTCCTCTTTCTTTTGATGTACTGGCGCTGACATAAACTGCCTTAACCATTTAGCGGTAGCGGAATAAAGTATTTTATACTCTCCCTCCGCATTGTCCTCATAAAACTTAATTGCTCGTTCTATTATAGCGACTTGCGGAACACCCGTCAAAAGGTAGTCCTGTAAATCTTTATCCTCTGATTTATCCTTTATTTCTTCCGCAACTTTATTTTGCATACGTGGATTTTGAAAAGTTATATCCTCAATAGGAAATCTTTTAAAAAGTTCTTCCCGCATAATGTCACCTCTTAACTATATTCAGAATATTGTATATACCCTCATATAGAAGAGTTTTATTAACCTGTTCTTCATCATCAATAGTCTTAGGTAAGTCTCCGATATAACACTCCCAATACTTATTACTAAATGTATTTAAGTCATAGTTTTTATTTAAGACTAACTGAGTAAACACATAAAACTCTCCGTCAATTAATTTTGCGCCTAACGGTATAATTTCTGTGTTATGTAAAAAATTCAGCAAAGGACCTTTTAAATGACTTTGTACAAAGTCAAAGGTAACTATTGAACAAAGTTCATAAAGGGTGTTAGCCTTATGTGTAATAGGCTCCACTAAAAAGAAATTTTTATCTCCGTTCATAAGGACACTGTTTCTATACACCGTTCTAATATTTAAAACAAATTTAATACGTGGTAAATTAAGAACACCTTTTGCAACTATAAAGTATCTGCTATTTAACCACATATAACAATGTTTTGATATTATAGTTTTCGCGCTTTTCAAAGGTTCATATTTGTCCTTTGTATTTACATATACATTCATTTGTCACACCTCCTAAAATGTAGAAAGGACACTTTAAACAGTGTCCTTTTCATCAATATTGCATAAATAAATTTACAATTAGATAATGTGCTACTCTTCCCCATCAACCTCATATTCAGCCCCGCATACAGAACAGACATAAGTATCTCCGTCTTTTTCAAGAATTTTTCCGCAGCAAGCAGGTTCACCGTTTAAAGAATAAGGCTCTCCTTTTTCAACTTCCTCACCTTCGTCATTAATAAACAATGCTTTTTCCCACAAATAAGTATCAGTAATATCAGCAAGACTTTTAATCTCTTTTTTGGTATATCCGACCTCAATAAGAAATTCCGTTATATCATCATCAGTGATTTTCTTTTTCTTAATATCCGTCTGTACTTCTTTCGCGAGAGCGGATATAGCGTCCTTGCGTTCTTTAGTCATATTTGAATTTTTAGGGTCGTTAAGGTCATACTCGCCGCTATCATCTGCGTTTTCTTTCTCCTCTTCCGTTTCTTTTGTATCCTCGTACTCCTCAGTTTCTTCGTCTTCTTCCTCAAACTCAATAAGACCATCTTCAACGGCTTTAATAATACGAGTAATCAAAGCCTCTTTTTTACCTTTTACAGAAAGTCCCGCCTCTGAAAGAATGTCAGCAAGTTCTTTGGTGTCCATTGAAGCAAGTTCAGCTCTTAAATCATCATCTTCAATCTCGTCCTCGTCGTCTTCCTCATCAACAGGTACAGCGGAACTTTTAATGGAAACAGGAGTTTCTTTACTTTTTGTGGAATTAACAGGCTTTTCTTCCTCTGTATTTTCCTCTTCATCTTCTTTATCAAGAGTTTTAAGTATATTAGCTAAAAGTTGTTTATGACTTCCAATAGCTTTAATGCCTCTACTCTTTGCGTAGGCTTTAAGGTCATTGTAAGACATTTCTTTTAATTCCTCCGCTGTTACCTCTTCATTATCACTTTCCTCTTTCTTGTCAGAAGTAACCTCATTTTTAACAGAAGATTTATTTTTTACAACAACGCCCTCCCCTTTCATTTCTTCCGCTATTTCTCCAAAAATATCAGCTAAAGACTGAAACAATTTTGATATTTCCTCAAATTTATTTTTCATAAACAAAATCTCCTTTTCATAATAATAAATTTTAATTATTAATTAGTTATCTAACAACCTATAGGCGTATTATAACAATGTCATAATGACTTGTCAAAAGACCTTAGAATTTCTTTCCTCAATCTCTTTATTTAAAATTACAGCCTTATGTTCAAGCATAGCCATATTAAAAATAACGGCTTCTAAGTGACTACTAACCTCGTCGGTTTGTTCCATTTTATTAAGGTCATTTTTAATCTTAATTAACTGGTCATATCCTAAATTAAATAGCTTCTTAACATTAAGACAATATCCGAGGTCTTTATCTTTAAAATGGTCTTTGAATACCTCGTCACTACTATCAACTAAATCTCCGAAACCTTTAACTTTAATGGGGTTTATAATTTCAGACATAGCTCAAACCACCTCACATTCTGTTATGTACAAAAAAACAACAGAAACCTACTAAACCACAGGATAACATACCAAAATAGTTAGGACTTCCACTATAACTTACAGCCATAGCAATAAAAAATGTACCAAAAACAGGCATTAAACAATAAACAATTCCTCTAAATATGTTACCTAACCTCAAGCAAAATCTTTCTATAAGAGAATATCTTGGTCTGCCGTTTACTCTCATTAACTTAACCTCCCTTCAATATTCTAAGGTCATATGACTTTTGTATAAGGTCATCATATATATTACAAAATTCCTTGTTGTGCATAACACCTTTAACACGAATAAAAGAAGGATTATTATGCTGAATAGAATGTACAACCTCGTGAATAAAAGTTTTATATAGCTCCTCATAAGGATACATATATATATCTTTCTTGTAAGGGTATATATACAAAGTCAAATTCTTATTATTAGGGTTATATCTTCCTAAAAGTCTTTTACTATAGTCTTTAAGTATAAGATTAAAATTTTTAGGTATACCCAATTTTTTAAGGTCACTTAATAATTTTTTATACAATTCTTGTTTATCATTAAACGGTATTCTGATAACCATAAGTACGCCTCCTAAACAATAAGCAGGAACCACATAATTTAAGCGGCTAATGACATTAAAGTTCCCGCTCGTTTTTCTACCTCTAAACGTCTCTCAAGGGTTAAACTTTTAGCCGCGTCTGTAACAGCGTTAACAAGTCCCCAAGAAGTACTTTCATAATAAGTGTTAATTAACGGTATCACTTTATCATTAACCTCTTTTACTGTCAAGGAGGATAAATTAGACACCTTATTTATAAAACCCTCAAAATCATCTTCCTTTAAATTAAGAAAATCTGTAATATCCCGACCTTTTGCGCACTCAATAACTTCTGCCGCCTTTTCACAAAGAATATCAATTCTATCTAAAGACTTTTCAAAGTCATTCTTAAAAGATTTTAAAGATACGCCTATATGTCTTTGATTATAAATATTGCCGCCGATTTGTGGCAGACAAAGACCATTTGAGCAAACCTTTTTATATATAAAGAAATTAACCGCTAACACATTTCTTCCCACATCAGAGCTGTCTACCGTAAATCCCCCGAAAATGTCGTCTTTCTTTATAAGACCTTTATGTTTAGCAAATCTTAAATGAAGTCTTTCAGGACTTATAAAACTGCCGACAAGATTATATTCATCTTTAAAGTCGTTTTCTAAAAGAACCTCTAAAATATTTGGGGCGTCAAAATCTGTAAACTTCTCGCTAAGTATTCCTCGTATAATATTATCTCTAAAAAGCCTTACATTTAAAGGTTTGTCATATACCTCAATCCAGTAATTCATATTATCGTCAAGCAAATCATAAGCCTTTTTATCACAACAAGTTGAATAATAGGTTTGATTCATTCCAATTTTTTGACATAGCTGACTTAAAGAATGCTTAGTCATAAATACGGGTTTAAGTCCTCCTTTTGAGTTATGGTCATTAAGAAAAGTAAGTCCTTTTTCACTCTCATAACCGCTTTGAATAAAAGTTTTCTTCCAGTCAACTTTAAAATCCTCACATAAGTCTTGAATTTCGATTGACTGCTTATAAATTTCTTCTAATCCGCAGTTTCCAATAACTTCACTGTTTTGTTCCTCTGTAACTGTATTAAGCGTAAAATAATCTTTCATATATTTAGCCTCCTTGAGTTATAGTATAAACTTTTGATGTACACAATATAGCATATAGTTTATACAACGTCAAAAGCCCCTCGCACTAAGCAAGGGGCTTTCAACCACCAAAAAATATATCTGTTTTTGGTATGCCAAAACCGTAAATGTATTCAAGACTATTTATATACTTTTATACTCATAGTCACAATACTAAATTTAATGGGTTAATTAGTTGTATCAATTTTATTATTTTGCGCTTTCTTTTCTTTTGACTTAGATATAATAAACCACACTGCGCCAACAATCAGTAATATTGCGCCAATATAATAAAGATAATATGCCGTTCCAAAATCATATCTGCTGTTTGAAACTATTCCTCGGTCTTCAAAGTCCCAATTAAGCAAACAAAAAACTCCAAAAGTGATACAATCAAAAACTAAATACGCTATCGGTTTCTTTAAAATAACAAAAAGAAGTGTCAACAATGAAAAAAGCGCCATTAGCCCAATTACTACTGTGTAAATTATAGCATAACCCTGATAACCGTCTATATCTATAGCTTCACTGTACATTCTCAAATATTCAAACAGAGAAATATTTACGGCATCTTCATTTGTCATATTAAACTCCTGCGCAAATACCCCGTCAGGGTGTCTTTCAAGTCTTTCTTTATAAGAGTCCGTTGCTGAAGCATACGGCAGAAAAAACGCCCCTATTATAATTATAACACCCAGTACTGATATTAAATATGAAATAAAACCACTGTTTTTTAAATCTATTTTTAAACTACTCATTTTTTATTAATTATCCTTTCCGCAATGCATAATAATATATATGTAAACTCAATAAATCAAAATCTATTGACCTACAGACGCAAGTTTTTTCATAATACGTGTGTAAACCTCGTTATAGTACGCTAAATCATCAGCTGATAACTCATCATTTTTAATACCATCTATTTTATTCATTTCCTCTGTGTACTGTAACAGTAGTTTTTGATAATCTTCTACCATACTTGATGAGTAGCCTGATTCTTTATACTTTTTAATAAACTCAACATATTCATCAAAAAACTTCTCGTGAGCGTCCATCACAGCTTTAAAATCCATATTTCCATCACTATTTGATGTATTTATACTTTCTGTTTCTATAGAAACAGTTTCTTCAGACGAAGCCGCCTCTGTTTCTTTGCCGATATTGTCTATGTTATTGGCAATATCGTCCACTTTGTCAGCAACTTTATCATTGATATCCTCTCCCATTTTACCGATATTCTCTCCCATATCGTTAATTTTTTCTCCCATTTTGTTAAAGTCCTCACCGTTGCACCCTGACATTAAAATCATACAGACTGCAACTAAAGACACCCATTTCTTCATAGTTAAATACAACTCCTTTTCTGTGTTATTTAGTACATCTTTAAAGTTTCACGATTAGCCTTAATTCGAGTCTTTTAGTGTTTTTATCACTAATAATACAAGTTTAATGCATAATAGTCATTTTGTCAATCGTCTTTTCAACACCTTTTCCTTAATTTTTACAATATCAGCGGAACGGTCTGCAAGCTCAATAGATATATCCTTATATATTTTTTCAAGAACCTCAATTTTATTATTATCTTCCGCACTTCTGTACGAGAATATCATTTCTTGAATAAAATCCTCAAATTTTTTTAGTTTTTCTGTCTCTATTTTTCCAAAATAGGGTCTACCCTTTAGCCAATGCCTTAAGTTAATGACATTGGACAGCGAGGGAGATATACAAACGATTTAAGGGTGGGGTCAATAGACCCTCAAAAATACTAACCTTAAAACAAATAAATCAATATGATTTTATATTTGTATCCTAATTTCGAGGTTATACTTTCTGACTTTTTTAATTTCAACTTTTATTTAAACATCTAAACAATTTTTAATTTTTTATAGCAATAATTTCTATAAGTAATTAAATAAATTCTTAAATTTTAAAGTTTATTATTTAATTATCACATTGATTAACAACACAGTTAAATACTGTTTGTTTCGTTCATATTAAGCGGTTTTCACGTATTATATACATATATACATACACACTATATAACGACGTTTCATTAAAGCAAAACACAACTATTTTTATTAGTTATATGTATACGGGAGATGATAAAAAATAAAATCTTATAAAGCATTAGTAGCCCTTTTCATAGTATATACAAAGTATTTAACGCTTATTGTAAGCTAACTTTAATCCGCCCTTTTCCTCTAATGGCATATGCCGAATTTTAAGTCAAAAATAACAAAACCGCCCTCTCACATATAAACCCTTATATATACACCTTATATAGTACCTTGCCTATCCTTTTTTATATAGTCCTGCCTGTCCTTTTTCGCAAATAAAAAGAACGGAGAAATTTGCTCCCCGTCCTTATATTTTTATTCTTCCTCAAACTCCTCGAAAAAACCATAATCGTCACATTTATCCACTAAATCTTGAATAATTGAGCTGAAATCAAGAAGCCTATCCACGGAGAGGTTAATACCTTGTTTCGTTGGACCAGAATATCTATCAGTATCAGCGAATAACCTTATGTCAAAATGAGGAAGCCCTAAGTCACCTTTTCTCGCTACGCTAAAAACCACCTTAATTGAATCTGTTATCGCCAATTCAAACGGTTTAAATTCATTCCTATATTCATCATGGGAGTAAATTTTCCCATTTTCCATTTACTCTTTTAGAAACAGGATTCTCTTTTTTAAGAGGAACCGCTTTAAGTACAAGACCTTTCTTTTCAGAAACAGCCTTTAAATTTATTGTTTTTAATTTCAGTTTCAAAGCCATATTATCAACCTACCCTTCTTATAAAATTATTTGCGTCTTTTTGATAGAAAGAATAACCTAACTCCGAACAATCAGGAGCGTCAATGTTATATACATAACCGAAGGCGCCATAAGGACTAAGCAAGTCAAATGGTTCTTCGTCCTCATCTGTTTCAAGTCCTATCGCAATCATTCTCATTCCGCAAATCATATTGACAGAGAGAGATTTAAACTTCGGATTTTTACAGAACCGAATGCTTTTCCTGATAATTTCGTCAGTGTCATATTTTACATTAAGAGGACTTTTGAAATAGTCAAGCATAACTCTTAACTCTCCCTCGCCCTCAATTTCTTGTGCATAACCCATTAATATTATCTCTGCTTTTGTGTGAAGTTCTGACATTTTACTCATTAAAATTGCCCCTTTCAGTAAATATTTATAAGTATGCAACTATAAACCATAAATTTTTATTTTAAATGAAATAAACATATAATTATCATCTCCTAAATCCATTTATTCAAGAAGTGATTAACAATCTCTGGTACATTATAGTCAATACCCTCTTCTTCACACGCTACTAACATTTTCTGTACAAAGTTTCTGCAAATGTCTTTTTTTACCTCGTCACTATGTTTTTTAAGCGCAAGACCTACAAAATTTAGAAATCTATTAACGTCTTTAGTGTTAATAGCTCTACTTACTCCCGCCGCTCTTAAAACCTCACAAATCGGGGTATCAAAAACAGGGTCTTGTAACTTTGTATCATTTAATGAGATAAACGCAGCATAACGTCCGTTTTTAAGCTGTCCGTACAGAGTATACATTATTTACCACTCCTTTTACGCATAATTTATATTTTGGAGGTTTTGGAACTCCATACAAGGCACAAGCTGTTAAACTTATGCCTTGTCTTGCAATTTCAAAACTTATTATTCAGCATTATCAGCGGAGTTAGTTTTCTCTTCGCTATTGTCATCAGCAGATACCTCGTCTTTAGTGTCTGATGTCTTTTTACCTTTAGTGGAAAACTTCTTTTTACGACCTGTAGTCTTTTCGTCTTTAGGCTGTTCAGGTTCTTTATCCTCTTCTTTTTCAGAAGTTTCTTGCTCTTCTTCTGACTCCTCAGCTTTTTCAGGAGCTTCATTATCGTTATCCTCCTCATCAAGCTCATAAATTTGAAACTCCATTCCATTACTAAAACGAAATACATATTTGTTTCCGTCACTATCGGTATCCTCAACAGCTTTAAGCTCATTGCCATAAAATGTATACACAGCCTCGGTATAAGCTGAAACAGCAACAATAGTGTCCTCCTCATTAAGAACAACACGAAGAGACAAAATATCCAAGTCATTTTCAAAAGTATTAATAACGTCCTCGTTTGTCATTTTCTTTAATCTGAACATATTAACGTAGTCAAACTGTTTAACAAGTCTGCTTGTCCAATAAGCAGCAAATATAAGAGGTTTTTCTTCCTCATTTATCGCTTTTCTTATCTCGTCCATTGTTTGATACTTAAAAGGTACAGCAACAAATTTATTGCCGTCCGCTGTAAATTCAGGCGGAAAAATAGAAGCCAAAGGAGTTGATTTTTCTCCTAATTTTGAAGACGCTTCAACAGGTTTAGTTATAGTACCTGTAATCTGCATAACTTGCTCTGCCAAATCAAGTAGGTCTGTCTTTGTAACAGACTTAGCGTCCTTTTTGATTTGGTCGCTTGCGTACTTGATAGTCTTTGCGAGAGCCTTATCTAACTTAGCTACTTCTTTGAAAGTTTCCTTTAAAAAAGTCATAATTTCCGTCTTTGTACTTTTATTGCTGATAGATATATTTGCCATATAAATCACACTCCTAATCGTAAATTTTTACGGGTTTTGGCATACCCTCTCACTACACTATACATATTGGTACAGTGCAGGAGCTTGCTTAATCGAAACTTACATTCCATTTACTGCTGGGAAATGTAAGCGTTTCGAAAGCGTCCTCGTCATAATCACTTGTTAAAGTAACTTGTATCCAAGGACCTTTACAACCCAAAGAAGTAAAGCCTTTTCTATGCAGTTCAGAAGTCGATAAAATCTCAAACCTTTTAACTCTTTCCATATCATAACAAATTTCTGTCCCAGGGTCTTTTTTGTCAACTTTTAAAGTCTTACTCATATTGAACATCTCCTTATATTAATTTATTTCACTATATAATGCAGTGAGAGCGTATGCCAAACAGGTGCAGTATTCTACTCAACCCACTAACAAAAGTCAGTGAGAGAGGTTAAATTGCTAAAAGATTATTTCTATTTCGTCTTCTTCGTCTTCATCAAAGACTATTTCTATTTCGTTGTCTTCTTCTGGAAAAACATAATCACCAACAATAATTACATCTGGAAAAACACGTTTATCAACAACATCAAGGTTATATCTTTTAACAATAGGGAGAGTTCGCCCTCTGGTTCTACGCACAATAATCTACCTCCATATATAATTTTAATTTTTATTAATAGGTTGAGTAGAATACTGCACTCAGGAGTGGTGGCTCATTTGCTTTCAACTTTACTTTGCCAGCAATTTTTCGTGCTGTTTTACGCTTTGTCTGTTTGCGGACTTTTTAAAGTCTATTGTGCAGTTGTTCGCTGGTTCACGTTTGGACAAAGGTGCATTTCAAGTCATCATTTATGGTCAATTACTCTATTTAAAGTCGTTCGGCACTGTATAAAAGCAACTTCTACGGTGCTTTACTGGTTATCTTAATCACTCTGTCGGGTCGTCGTTTGTTACTCTCAATAGCAGGAGTTTTAAGCGGTAAATATTTCATATCTTGTCAAAGTACAGTAAAAACAGTCTTGCTTGTCTTTTAAGGCGTTTTATTTTGCTTTATAGGCCTTTTGGTACTTTTATAGGTCTTAAACGCTTTAAAATGGCTTCTACAAATCTTTTAAGACGTTTATTTTACTTTACGGTCAACTTGCTCTAATAGGTCTAAAAACGCTTTTAAAAGATGTTTACTACAGTTACATTTTACTTCTTAAAGCGGTTTAATTGTCTTTTAAGGCGTTTCAGCTTCTTTAATGTTATTCTATTGCTGTCAATGCTTAAAAGGCTTTATAAGACGTTTTAAACGACTTTAACGGTCTTTTATATGACTGCTTTAATGTTGCTGGAGGAGCATATAAAAGATTTGATTTTATTTCTTTTTTGTGTTACTATAAGTCAAGAGGTTTTAAGTGTTGCTTATCTCTTAACTTGTATTTAGTATATCACGTTAAAGCGTGTATGTCAATGAGAAAATATGCACAAGTATATGTGATGTTCTTTATTAATTTTTATGCACATTTTAACGTGATTATTAAGGCGGTGATTTTAAATGTCTATATCTTATGAAAAATTATTTAAAAAGTTACAAGAAAATAATATAACTTCTTATATTATTAGAAAAGATAAAATTATTCCACAAGGCACATTAACGAAATTAAGAAATAACCAAAATGTTAATATTAGTACTATAATCACTTTTTGTAAACTTCTTAATTGTCAGCCAGGGGATATACTAGAGTATGTACCCGATTCGGTGGGGGAGAACGAAGCAGTACCTAAAGAAGAAGCGGTATCTAAAGAAAAAATAGTTCCAAAAAAAATAAAACTTAAAAGGAAAAATAAAAGACCTGATAATCAAGATAACCCATAAAAACTTTATCTTTAATCCTTATGACATTATTTTTGCGCAAAGAAAAAGACCTCTTAAAATAGGGGTCTTTTAAGTTTTTAAAATAAATCAGAATGTGTACCTGTGCGAGTTAAATATAAATACAACAAATCATTATCAATTCTATAAATTAGTAACCAATCGGGTAAAATATGACATTCTCGACAACCTTTATAAACTCCACTTAATAAATGGTCTTTATTTTTTGCAGGTAAATTTTCACCTTTAGCTAAAGTAGTTACAATTTCATCAAGCAATTTTGTATCATAACCTCTTTTAATAGCTATTTTTAAGTCCTTTTTAAATTTAGAGGAAATTATAATTTTATACATCTTGCATTACCTCTTCCAATATTTCATTAAAACTTGAATAAGATTTATATTCTGAAGGATTTTTTGACATTTTCTCAATTTCCTCTATAGCTTCTAAAGTTTCAGCATTTGGAGTTTCCAGTATATAATCATCTAATAAACCACTTGATTCAGCCCTTAAAAATTTAGCAAAATTAAAAACTTGCTGTATCTGATTATCATTTAATCCATTAATTAAATTAATTACCATTTCCTTATTCAGCATACCAAATCACCTCTTAAATATGTTTATAACACAGTTTATACTTGTTTTTCTTTATTATATCACATTAACTTTTAATTTTGCAATGATTAATTATATCGCTTTTCACAAGTAAAAGACCTCTTAAAATAGGGGTCTTTTTATTATTTCTAAAACTATACCTATATTTTTTTAATACCTATACATCACAAAAAATTATCGTACCTGTGGCATTTTACGGGAATAGGCTCCCGCCTATTCTTCCATTAAAGATAATTATTATTTATAAATAAATAATAAGAGAAAATCCTACTCTTGTCAAATGCTTTAACTTGTTAAATTCCTATTTTAGTCCTTCTTTTAATGTCCTTTAACGCTCTTTATATTCCCTGCTCTTACTGTCTGACTTAAACTGTTACCTGATTATATAAACTTGTATTTCCAATATTTTTATACTTAATAGCGTATCTTATACTCAATAGCGTATAAAAAAACAGCTTATTATACTGAATACCATTATGATTTGATTTTTTATAGTCAATAGTATATAATATGTACCATTATAATTATATGAGAGGTGATTAAAATGATAAAATCAAAATTAAAGGTATTATTAGCCGAACACGAATTAACCCAGCAACAGTTAGCCGATAAAATCGGAACTCGTCAAGCAACTATATCAAGTATATGTAATAATAAAATAAAGCAAATACCTGTTGGTATAGTAAATGATATATGCGAATTATTTAATTGCCAAATATCGGATATATTTACCTATATAACGGATAAAAAGAAACATCATCTCCCACGGTATGGTGAACAGCAGTTGAATAAATACTTTTTAGTCCCTATGACATTATTTTTGCGCAAAGAAAAGACCTCCAAATAAAAGGGGTCTTTTAAGTTTTTAAATATAGCCTTTACACCATTTTATATTAATACCTTTTATATATGTCACCACGATTACCAGCGTCTATAATATATATTATTAGTTTACCATTATCTACTGTGTAAATAATACGATAATCTCCAACTCGTAAACGTAATAAGTCTTTGTGTCCTTTTAACTGTTTTATATCTTCTCCGTCAGGCAAATTTTCAATAGCAGAAACAACACGATTTTTTTCATTTTTTGGTAATTTATCAATAAACTTTTTAGCTTTTCTCTTGATAATTAATTGATACATCAATCAATACCCCATTCCTTTTTGCACTCTTCAAGGGTATATTCTTCATCTTTTTCTGGGTCTGGGTCATTTAGGTAGTTTTGTACCATTCTTTCACAAAATATGTCATCTGCCTCTTCGTCTGCTGTTATTCCTTGAACGTAAGCAAGGACATAACCCATTTTATAGTCAGGAATTTTATCAAGTAATGATATAATTTGCTCCTTATTGCTCATCACAGTATACCTCCTAATTCTCATATATATTTAAGTATATTATAACTTATTTACCGTTAAATATCAAGCGCAAATAAAATTAACGGCACAAAAGAAAAGACCTCAAACAAAGGTCTTTTTATATAGTCCTATACATATATTATTATTTAATTATCCTCTTTTTAAATATTTTAGGCACTTTTTTGTTTTCTCTCTCTATTAACGGAATTATACCGTCTTTTTTAAGCAAATCGTAAATAAACAATCTGCCTTTCTGTGTCCACTTTGTACGCATTATAACATCAGGGGACCCATCAGAACGTGTGATATTTACCGTCTCTGAGCTTGTATATCCTTTATCGTGACACTTCCTATACAAAAAGCTATTGATTACCCTGTTTGTACTGTACTCTCTTTTCGGAAAGAATTTTATTCATCTGCCTTGCGCTCATTCTGTAATCTTTTGCTATCTGATTAATATTAACAAGCGCCTTGCTTTGCAATATTGTATCGGTATAATCTGCCTTTGGTTTAAGCTCGCTTATAACTTGATTTTTCATTTCGATTTCCTTGTCTTTTTGAAGCAATATTTTTTGCGCTTCTATAACCGCTAAAGCTATAAGATTTTCTCCCGATATATTTCCTTGTTTAACATTGAAATATGTTTCTTCCAAGTTATCAAACTGCTCCCACGCCTTATCGGTGTCAAGAATTTTACAATGACGATTCGCCCCTCGTTCTGTCCAGAAGTAAAGTTGATTTACATTGTTTTTCACAAAGTAACTATCAGTTACTTTGTGTTTAAAAATCCTTAATTCCCTACCTTTCAAAAGATAAAAATGTTTTCCCTCAATAAATTTATTTTTATTGCGGTTAAAATTCATCTTTATATTTTCAACAGATGTTTCATATATCTCTGCCAACTGCTGCGTTGTCAAAATTCTTTGTCCGCTGTATTTTAAAATCGGCAGTTCTTTCATAACTTTTCCTCCTCCTGTTCATTAAGACTGTGCCCTTCTTTGCAGCTTCTTAAATAGTTCTTAAATATATCTTAATTCATTGCTCTCTTTTTAAACCTTTTAGGTGTCCTCCTGTTTCTTCTTTCCATTAAAGGCAAAACACCTCTATTTTTAAGCAAATCATATATAAATAGTCTGCCTTTCTGTGTCCAGTAGGTATGCACTTTCATATGTTCAATACCGTCTTTACCACTGTAATTATACGTTTTAGTGCTTGTATATCCTTTCTTTGCGTACTTTTGATATAAAAGCCAAACACCGCTTTGTTTAAACTGCACTTTTGCTTTAGCAAGATATTTATTCAAGTCCTTAGCAGTCCAGCCATAGTCTTTCGCTATAACTGTTGTTGAGATTAAGTCCTTACAGTTAAGAACTAAGTCATAATAACTTGCTTTTGGTTTTAACTCCATAATCTGATGATTTTTTATCACTACCTCATTTTCAAGAGTCTTAGTCTTTTCTCGTTCCTCTTTTAAGGCTGTTGCCAATTCAATAATCAAATCAGGGTTATTAATAAGTTTTTCAATCGTATCAGTGGTCATATATGCACCGTGTTTGCGAATTGAAGGAAGTACCTCATCAAATACCCATCTTTCAAATTTTTCAGCCGATTTAAGTTTACTGTGAGTTATGAGACGGTAAAGGTCACCTTCTAAAATATAATTAATTGCTTGTATCTTTCCGCTAATAAGGGTACTGTGTTTTACCGTAGCCCTACAATGTGCTGATACAGCGTCATTTGGTCTTGCATAGCCTAAAGCTTTAGCAACATCAGAGCCGCAAAATAAAATCTTTCCGTCTTTCTCAATAGTCCTTATTGTTCCAAATTCCTCATTTTCAAAAACTTGTAAGTCCATAATTTTATCCTCCTTAGATATAAAATTATCAGTTAAATATTATTTTCAAAAAAATAATATAATAAATAAACCATATCGGTCAAATGACCTTATTTTTATTAAACAATCACTTTCTTTTAGTCCTTAATGACCTTTAATAGTCCTCAATCACTAATAAACGTGCATAAATAAAAGACCCTGTTTTAGGGTCTTTCAAGTCCTTATATATTATTTTATTAGTCCTTTTTATAGTCATAATAAACGGCGGGAAAATAAAAATAAATTTGTTGTATTATGTAAAATATTATGTTATAATATAGTTATGAGGTAATCGGTGCAGGGTGTGTTAGTCTCTTTTCGTTACTCGTTGTCTTTTTGTTGAGCGGCGGAAGGAGGTGATATAATGAGTACATACGAAGGAATTGTAATAACTCTTATGACAATTGATGTCGTTTTACACATTATAGATATAATAAAAAAAATAACAGCCCTGCTTTTGGTCGAGTAGACTGTTATTTTTTCATAACAATTTCGTAGACTAACCACTTTGTGGCGGTTACTTCTTTAAAAATGACAACCCTGCTCTTAATTGAGTGTGGGTTGTTATTTTTTATAAATAACAAATTTACAATAAGCTAACAGCTCTGTGGTCGATTACCTCTTTCTTTATGTTTATAATAACACATTTTAAGTCATTTGTAAATAGTTTTTTTATTTCCGCAAATAAATAGTCCTTAAAGTCTTTTAGTCCTTATATAACTAATTTATTAATTTTATTAAACTTTGTCTTTAGTCCTTTAGCAGTCAATTTTTTTCTAAATGCCTTTTTTCTATCTGCGGCAACCTCATCAATACACTGGTCTATAAAGTCCTTGAAGTCATTTCCGTGTTCCTTGACATACTTTTCTCCCTGTTCAAAAGTTGCCGTACTAACACGTCCTCCATTAGAGGGGTTTTTTAATGACCTTAATATAAGGTCAGGGTCATAATTAAACTCCTTAACATACCTCTTAATGACCTTTCTAATAACATTAAGGTCCGGTCCTGCGGAAATACAAAAATGAGTAGACCTTACACGAAGATTATACCATTTACTACCGTCTTGACTCTCTTTACAGCTAATATAAAAGAAGTCCTTCATTACTTATTCCCTCCTATCTTTTCATTAGTAAAATCGTTCTTTCTATATAAAGAGTATATTACAATCCTTAATAGACTGTCAAAAGACCTTCAATC
>CATJCJ010000630.1 GCA_949738935.1 uncultured Eubacteriales bacterium
CATTAAGTCAGCGTTTCCATAATAAAAAATTTTTTTAATATATTAAAATTTATTATTCATTTGTTGCTTTGCCAAGGCAATTTATACTAATCTCATTTAAAAAAGTGGATTTAATATATATTGGTGCTAAGGAAACAAAAAAATTTATTTTACTTAAAATTTTCCGGATTGCGCTGCAATCCTCTCTACGCTTTCGGCGTTTAAAAATCAAAACGCCTTTCGCTAAAATTTTAGCGTGTGCTGCGCGCCCGTAAAATATTTTTTTGTTTTTATATCGCTTTATCTAGTATTTAAAGAGAGATTAGTATTATTGGTTATAAACTTATTATGCGAGGGGGTGTAAAATGGGAAAATTCAGTTTGACAGAAACAGAAAATGAAGTTATGGAATTTTTTTGGAACAATGAAGGCAAATTTGCTTTTGGAGAAATTTATGACTATTTTACAAAAGAAAAAAATAAAACCTGGAAAAAACAAACTCTGCAAACTTATATAACTCATCTTATACAAAAAGGCGCTTTAGTAAATGAGAAAAAAGGCAATATGTATTTGTATTTTTTAAAAATTACTAAAGACGAATATATGCGGAAATGGACCAAAAAATTTTTAGATGAAACCTTTGACGGTTCAATAAAAAATTTTTTATCCACTTTAAGCGGCGGAAACGGCTTAGACGAAAAAACTGTAACTGAATTAAGAGAGTTCTTAAACAATGATGAAGGATAATTTATGATAAAAAGTATTTTACTTGTTATGTCTTTATCAGGAACAGTGGTATTATTTCTGCAAATAATTACAAGTATAATTTTTAAAAAGATAATATCCGCGAAAGCTAAATATTTTTTATTAAAAATATCAATAGTTTTTTATTTGCTGCCGCTGCCTTTAATTAAAAATTACTATATAGACTTATTTAGGAGCTTAAACGGCAATATATTTAGTTTGCCGCAGTACGAAATTTAGGTCACAGATGTGGCGTTAAACTCTGAATCCGGAAATTTTAATTTTTCCTTAGATTTTACAACTATTATTATATTATTGCTTATTGTTTATTTGCTTATTATAATATTGCTTGCCCGACAAGTCATATTATATTGTGTTTTAAAATGGAAAATACGCAAATATTCTGTTGAAACTCACGATAAAGATATACTGTCAATTTTGGATAAGGAAAAAGCAAAACTTAAAATTAAAAGAAAAATATCGGTAAGATATTCCAAAAGTATTGAAACGCCGGTAACAACAGGTTTTATTCATACTGTTATATTAATTCCAAAAACAAAAATAACCGAAGAACAGATGATGTGGATTTTAAGACACGAACTGACGCATATATATAATTGTGATTACATCTATAATTTATTATGTATTATTGCTGTTGCGCTGCATTGGTTTAATCCTTTTGTGTATCTGCTTTTTAAGCGGTTATATAATTTCAGTGAGTTTAACTGTGATGAAAGTATTGTCAAAAATTTAAATAAAGAAGAAAGATTAATCTATGGCAATACTGTATTGGACTTTTCGGGTAAAACAAATAAAAACCGTCTTAACAAAGTAATGAGTGCCCTTGGAAACTCCAATAGAAAAATTATGAAAGAGAGGTTAATTATTGTGAAAAAATTTAATAAAAGAGGACAATTTGAAAAAATTATTCAATCTATTATAGTCGCAGCTACTGTTTTTGTGAGTTCATTGACTGTTTTCGCTTATCAAGAACCTGATATAGTATATGAAAATCAAAATCAAGATATTTCTAATATTAATTTTACAGAGGCAGATGGATATTCCGTATTCGGAGAACTTGACAACACAATGTATAAATTACCTGACTTAGATAAAAATGACATCGTTTCTTATTATACTATTGATGAAGACGGTACTATAAATAAATTTAATGAAAATAATAAAAAAGCGCCGTGTAATCATACTTATAAAACTGCTACATATGTAAAACATATATTAAATAGTACAGGCGGTTGTACAGTGGAATATTATCACTCACAAAAATGCACAAAATGCGGCGTTACTATTGTAGGTGAAAAATATAAAACCGAGATATTTGAAAAATGTCCTCATTAATTTTTTTTACTTAATTATGATTGTAAAAAATAAATGCTGTCAACTATCAGCATTTATTTTTTGCGTTATTTTATTCGCCTTCTTCTTCAAACTGCATCAAAAATTCTCTAAGTTCATCTATAATGAGTTTAACTTCCTCATCTGTATGAGTATAATAAAATGATGGCGGAAACAAACTAAACCAGCGTACACCCATAAGTTTCCATTCTAAATCCATTCTTGTTAATTTGATTTTTAGTTTAATTTTTTCTATAAATTTTTTAAAAATATTTGATTGATTTTTCATATCGTTACCTCTTTTTATAAGTTATTATTCCACATTATTTTGGTATCAGTTTTATTGAAATTTATTTATTACTTAATCTATTAAAAAATCAATAAAATGAGAAAATCTATTTTATAAAGTACACATTTTTAAATGAATTTTTCTAACGAACAATATTGTACAAAATAATCAA
>CATJCJ010000631.1 GCA_949738935.1 uncultured Eubacteriales bacterium
CCACGGAAAGTTATTATATACAATGTCTTTCGAATAGCGGTATCTCATTTCTAATCTTCCGCACACCGCTCTCATCCACGCCATATGTACGTTGGAGGTTAAGACTCCAAAATGATATAGTGTAGCGTTAGGAATTATAAAATTAAGATTAGTCGAAATAGTATCACTATCTAAAAATCCAATAGGAACATATCTTCGTTTTTCAGAACTAACTTGCGGTACAAGAATAAAAGAATCAGGATTATTAATTTCTCTGAATAAAGCGGGTGTTTCCGCAAGCTTTCTGCGCCCTGCGTCCGGTGAGTTTTCACGGTCAGTTTTGCATAACTCCATTCTTTTCATAACTTCAGGCATACTTCTTATCATTGCCGGACTTACTCCAACTAACCATAGACACCAGCGAGGTTTATTATTTATAAATTCAGCGGAGCCAACAAGTTTTTTTATATACTTTTTTGCGTTAGGCTCCTTTTTTATAAAATCAGCATAATCTTTATCCTCAATAATTAAATGACCTCCGTCAGCGGGTCTATTTCCCGTTGTCATTAATGGAACACAAGATATAGGATTTCTTCGGCTTTCAATAAAAATTTCGGGTGCTCCTATTAAATAAGCGTTTATTGTGTCAACTTCTTGAAATCTATCTTCTGAATAAAGGCGTTTTTTTCTATTACTCATTATAGCGCTGAACCCTACAATTACACAATGTACGTAAGCTTTTAATCTTGCTTCGCTGTCCCAGCGAAAAGTACGATAGGCAAAATTGATATGAATATTGAATCTATCGTATAAAGGTTTCCAAACACTCGCTACTTGTTCGCCTTGTGTGATAGAATTAGTGGATACAAAAGATGTTTTAATATTTGTATTTACTATAAATTCCGACGCTTTAAAGTACCAGCCCGAAACATAATCAATTTTTCCCGCTGTTTTATATGGTTTTCCTTTTTCATCAACATAAATTGAACGAATATCCTCTTTCTGTTCTTTATTTTGTAAAGAATAGCCTACAAACGGCGGATTTCCCATAATATAATTAAGTTCATTTTTAGGTATAACACTTTCCCAGTCAAGTCTTAAAGCGTTTCCCTCAACAATATTTGCGTAGCTTTTAAGGGGCAGAAAATCAAGGGACATATGGACGATATCCTCTGTTTCTTTCATCATTTGGCTTTCCGCAATCCATAACGCTGTTTTCGCCACTGTCACGGCGAAATCATTTATCTCTATTCCGTAAAACTGCCCGATTGAAACTTTAATAGGGTTTATTGTACCTAAAATTATTTGTCCTCCCATAGTTCCTTTTTGATAGTCAATTAAAAGCCTTATAGTTTCATTTTCAAGCCGTCTTAAAGAAATATATGTTTCTGTTAAAAAGTTTCCCGAACCGCAGGCGGGGTCAAGGAATTTAAGGTTAGATAGTTTTTCTTGAAAATCTTTTAACCTCTTTTCCTTTGTTTTTATAGTCGTAATCTCTTTTATTTTCTCAAAGTCCTCTTTTAAATCATCAAGAAAAAGCGGGTCGATAACTTTATGTATATTTTCAATAGATGTATAGTGCATACCTCCTTTTCGGCGAGTGACCGGGTTTAATGTGCTTTCAAATACCGCACCGAAAATGGTCGGCGATATTTCTGACCAGTCAAAATTCTCGCTTGCCTTATGGAGAATTAAATCAATAATATTTTCGTTAAGTCGAGGAATAACAATTCTTTCATCGGCGAATAATCCTCCGTTTACATATGGAAAAGCAAGCAGCTCATCATCGAGATAAGGGTCACGGTCTTTTGGTTCCGTATCTAAAATTTTGAATAAATTTATAAGTGCTTGGCGCACATTATTAATATCCTTATCGGCAATTCTTTTAAGATAAATATGGAACATAGCGTGTCCGCCAAAAATTCCTGAGTTTTCAGCGTAAAGACAAAATACAATACGAACGCAGAGAGCGTTTAAGTTTCTTAATGTTTCGGGGTCATCAGGGTCTTTATATTCTTTTAAAAGAGCGTTATACAATACTCCAACG
>CATJCJ010000632.1 GCA_949738935.1 uncultured Eubacteriales bacterium
TAACTCAGGAATTAATCATGTAAAGAAATGTACTGTATGCGGAAATACTCAAAGTGAAAGCCATACATATGGTACATGGACTAACTCAGGAATTAATCACGTAAAAAAATGTACAATATGTGGAAATACCCAGAGTGGAAGCCATACGTATGGAGGCTGGACTAACTCGGGGAATAATCATGTAAAAAAGTGTACTATATGCGGAAACACTCAGAGTGAAAGTCATATGTATGGAGGCTGGACTAACTCAGGATATAATCATGAGAAATCATGTACAATATGTGGAAATACTCAAAGCGGAAGCCATACATATGGAAGTTGGAATAATTCAGGAACAAAACATTATAGATCTTGCACAATGTGTACAAGTCAAGAAACTAAGGACCATAATTATGGCAGATGGACAAAGAATTCATTTAATCATAGCAGAGTGTGTAAAGATTGTAACTCAAGTGACTATGGCTCTCATTCTTATAATGGATGGGAAAATAATGGAAATTCAGGACATAGCAGAGAATGTACTATTTGCGCTTATACCTCATCGGAAAGTCACCATATACAATATGGTATGCCTATGAATGTAGGAAATTTTCTTACATGTCAAACTAAATCAGGATTTTGTACAGAATGTTATTATTATTCGACTATAAGTACATCACATAATTTTAGTTTTAATGGAAAATGCAGTACATGCGGCTATAACAGAGGATATTAATTTTAAAAGGGTTAACAAATTATTTTTAATTATTTGTTAACCCTTGAAAATAAGGAGATTTTTATGAGAATATTTATATTAATTTTTGTTATGATGATTTTTTCTATTACTACTGTATATGGCAGCAGGGAATCATATAATAAAATAATTGAAGAAGAAAACAAATATGGAAAAGAAGACGCTTTAAAAGAAATAGGATTTATAGCATCGGAAAATATGAGTGAAAAGTCAAAAAGGTCTTATTTTTATAAAAATGAAGATGGTACATATACTTTCGCAAATGCGAATGAAGATTATTTATATTTTCAAAAAATCGAAAAAAATCCGGATTTTAAAGAAATGCAATCTGATGGCTCTGATTTTTATAGAGTATTGGATTCCAGCTTATCGAAAATAAGGCTTCATCTTCCTGAATTTGGGGGATATTTTCACGAAAAAGAATTAAAATATGTATTGACAGGAAAAAAGGGTGATGGATATACTGATGGCATATATAAACTTAATTTGTACAATGAAAATAATATATTAATAAATTTTTTGGAAATAACCGAAAAAGATATTAAAAATCCTTTCCTCAACGGAAGCGTAAATATAGATATAAGTAAAAATGAAATACTTATTTCCGATACGGCTGAATTTAAAGACGGTGTAAAGAAAAATATAATTTTTGTTATAGATAAAATTAATATGAAACTTAAAAAGACTATTAAAATTGAAAATGGGAATACGGCTAATACACCATTTGTTAAATATGATGGTGAAAAGGGATTTATATGCGGAAGTATTTATGAAAATACAAAAAGTTCTTATATTTATATTATGAATACTGAAACTGAAGAAATTCAAAAAGTTTTTGAGCCAAGTGATTATGGTGCAAAATTTAAAATTACCGGATTTGAACCAATGAATTCATATTATCAAATATTAGTCCATTATAATGCTTTTGGAATTACAGATACTAAGCTTATGAGCATAGTGGTACCTAAAGAAAATAATTCAGAATTAAAAGAAATAAAATGTGATATTATAATGGATGAAAAAGATAGCCTATTTAATTATGGAAATTTTGTATTTGGAGATTCTGTATTGTGTAAAAGAAATGGTGACAATATCAGAGCTGTTCTATGGTATTTCTCGACAAATTATGACAAAAGTCATCTTCATATTATAAAGAAGATGTATCAGAATAAATACTTGATATATGATGCAGGGGCTTGTTCTGCATTTAGAAAGTTGTATTCTAACTGTGAAATGTATTATGAGGATATAAATGATTCAAAACAATATTTAGTCTGGGTAAGTGTAGAGCATACTGGTAATAAAATACTAATTAATAGATTTCAGTTGGGGGATATTTTTATACGTAATTAAATGAAATCATTTTGTGTATTTCCTATATATGTTGAATGATAAATAAGTTTTATATTTTGCGAAATAAGTCTTATAAATTCATAAATAAGTTCTATAATATCGTAGAGGCTGAGATTTTTATAAATAAGTTTCATAAAAACGGCGTGAATTTAAAAATAGGCTTCATACTGGAACGTGGAAAATTGCGAACAATAGTACGTTGTTTGAAAAGGTGTGTTTGCTGATACAGGTAGATATGCCTTTTCTTTATGCAAAATTGGTAGAAGTCACATTATTATGGAACTTATTTAACGTGAGTTCGATAAAATAAAAAACCATAAGTTTTCCTGAAATGGTATAATTAAATCGCCACTAAAATAACCAAAGGAGAGAAAACTTATGGATGAATTAATTATATCAGTTTTTTGTGATGCTGACAACTTTTATAAAAAATTTGAGTTGTATATAAA
>CATJCJ010000633.1 GCA_949738935.1 uncultured Eubacteriales bacterium
GCAATCTCTGCATCCGGGGCATCATTGTCAAGCTCAATAAACTTTGCATCCGGTCCCCAGTCATACCCAACAAGCGGAACAACGACAACACCCCTTGATGAAACCGCCGGGGCATAGGTCTTTTTTGCCGCAAAGTTCATGTAACTGCCTGGTCTGACTTTCTTTTGGTTAATGTCAAAATTCCCTCCTGCCATTACCCTATCATCTCCTTTCCTAACCATTTTTCGATTATTCCTTTTGCTTCCTCAATGCTATACTCCTTATCAGCGCAACCAAAAAAAGCACCGTCAAAGGTACTTGTAGTACAGCCAAACAGTTTCACGCAATTATCACGAAGCGTTGAAACCGAAAAGCGTTGCTCTCTCTTTGGAGTTGCTGAACCAGAGGTCTTCTCAGCGGCAGAAGCAACCGCTGAAGCATTCTCCTGTTTAGCCATAGGCTCCTCCTATTCTCTTTGCGACGCAGGAAGTCCATCATAGAAAAATCTTGATGCCTTCGTATATGTTTCTTCATCATAGGCAGTATGCGTTTTCCATGATATTTGAATCTGTGTAACTCCTACATCAATATTCCTGGCATTAAGCTTTATGATACGGAAATTCCTGCCAGTTAATTTCCCATTTTCATCATAAAGCGGTATCCGTTTTCTCCGAGACTGAATTGATTTTACAATTTTTGATGCCAAATTGTAGGATTCCATAGAAGTCCTTCCAAAAACCTTTATAAAGACAGTAAACAAATTCTCATATGTTGATATAGAGAACTGGTTTCCATCTACTTCCGGTGGCGGGAAGTAGACTGAAGGAGTGGCAAATCCATCAGGCAATTCCCTAAAATAAGGTTTCACGCCCAGTGATTCCATAAAATAAACCAATGCGGCAATTTCCTGTTCTAACATTTTTCCTCCTTATATTCCCAGATAACCGTGCATCCATTCAGATATTTTAGCATCCAAAAGCCCGGGAAGCATCCTTTCCATAATACGGATGGCAGCTTCCCAAAAATGACGCCCCTCTATCCATTTCTGGTGCAGCAGCATCCCCGTTTCAGCCCCCGGTGTATAGGTAAACTTGTCGCCATTCCAGTATCCGGGAATCCAACGAGTATCCACCCCCTTAGGGTTGGTCCAGTGACCGTCATTGACATAAGAGGCATACTCCACATTGGTTCCTACTTCCAACGTCAGTCCGCCATCTTTTATGTTCCACATACCATCCGGCCCGCCTTTTTGAAAACTGTTCAACAGCAGCCGGGTGTCTACCACCTCCCTGCGTATAATCTCCTCTGAAACTATTCTGAGGAATTCATCCCCAATCCCCTCTATAAATTTTATCATTTCCTGCTTGAGTGCACCGTTTCCGGCTGCCTCCAACTGGTCGAAAAAAGAGGATAATTGGGAAAAATCAATTTCCACTGCTTTTGTTGCCACTATAAAGCCTCCTTTATAGTCCCGGATCTGTTCACATAGACAATAATATGGTGGTTCCGGACATTCCTTGGAATCTCAGCCACATAAGCGTACCCTGTAACACCGCTGACAACCTTATCATTAACACGGATATCTGTGCCAATCGGCAGGGAAAGTTTCAAACGTGCAGCATAAGCATTCTGCGGTTCTCCCTGAGCCACTTGATAAGTTCCAGATTTGACTGAAAAATGGCATGGCACGTTACTATCCTTCTCGTCAGCCACATCCGGATACGAAAAATGATTCTTATCTGAAATTCCATATCCAAGATTGTTGCTGCCCTTTTCTGCATGAAACAATGTGCATGTATGGTCGAAAAAATCTTCTAATGCCATCCCTGTCCTCCTACAGCTTTCTAAGTTTCATCATGAAACGTTCCTTCGCTTTGTCCTCGACAAACTGGGCCAGAAGGGTTTCCAGTCCCAGAGTGGATATCTCGATCTGATTGTCACTTGTCGTATACGAATAATCATCAAACGATTCCGATGTTTTTCTCTCGACATTCTGTTTGGAATATGCATAATGTTCGGCTAAAAGCAGAGCAGCCATTCTGACATCCTTCGGAATATCGCCGGCATATTTTTCATCTGAAAAATCGTGATTGCAGTAATGTATAATGTAACTCTCTGCCCGCTGGATATCTTTCTCCAGCTTTTCATCCTGCCGGCTCTGTATGCTCGGCAAATCACTGTACTCCCTGACTTCTTTCGGTGTTACCCACGGTCTGCCCATAACTGCCTCCTATTCCTCAAATCCAATGGAACCATAACTCACAAGTCCAAGAGCTTCC
>CATJCJ010000634.1 GCA_949738935.1 uncultured Eubacteriales bacterium
AATATTAACTTTTGAAATATCATATTCCCACCCGTCACCATAGATTGCCGTATGATAAGACGAGGTTGCACTTGCCGCATACAAAGTCTTTATCATATCACCATGCTCTTGATTTGTAACCATATTGAATACTGCCGGTCCGCCTTGGGAATGTCCGCCGATTCCAATATTGTCTAAATCCATTTTATGATAAAAAATGCTGTCTTTGTTTTCGTTTTCCTGTATCAGAAATTCGGTTGTTGTATTTAACGAAGCACCTGTTCGGGTGTTTTTGTCATCGTTTCCGACTACAATAAATCCCCACGAGGATAAATGCTTAAAGAATGCCTTGTAAGTATCAGAAGTGCTTCCCGTTCCGTTTGCAAATATGACAACAGGGTATTTGTTATCACTGCTTTCCAAATCATCGGGATACCACACAGCATATTTTCCGATTGTTGAATCATTTGTGTCATACTCTTTGTTAAACACATTGTGTTCTCCCAATGCAGTATATTTTGCTTCAATGTCTCCACTTGTTTCGGTATACTTCCAATAATTAGCATTTCTGTGATTCATTATTCCGAGAAGCACATTACACCCACCGACAGTCAGAATAATTACTGCCAAAATAATAAATAAAATAATTTTTATCACTTTCTTCATATTTACTCCTTTTACTTTCTTGACAAATTCGCAAATAGTATGCTATATTTTAACAGTATTAAAGTACCGTTTTGGGAATATTATATCATTACTCCTTTTGTAAAACAAGCAGTTTCTGCTGTCTGCTTTACCAGCCGAGAAAACATTTTTCCTGCCTGCTCGTCAATATCGGCAAGGTAGCCGTTCAATTTACCGCTTGTGAGCAAAGTAGTGTAAATCACTCTTTTATATTCTTGCAAATAACGTCTGTGCCATTGCCCCCATATCCCGATATGCTTCTCTTTTTCGGCTGGTAAGGTAAGGCACGGGATATAGTAATCGCCTCGTAGTTCGTACCAAAACCCGCTATTTTCATCGTAAATGTACTTGTTCATATTGAAATCCTCCAGTATAATATATTCGCACATATATCACAGCTTCCCGATTGCCACACTTTGTTATATCTTGTTATGAGATTTTCTTGCCCTTGCATTTGCCCTTATAAGCAATCGGAGCAAGGATAAACTTGTGTGAAACCGTATAAAGGGATAAGGCGGACACATTGCGATAAAGCCTTTGTTTTCAAGGCTTTCGGAAGATTTTATTGAAGCCCTATAATGGGCAATAACCACTTATGAAACTGTGGTTTTCAAATTCTAATTTGTCTATA
>CATJCJ010000635.1 GCA_949738935.1 uncultured Eubacteriales bacterium
GATATGAATTTTATGACAAAAAAATAAAACTCCTAATTAAAATATCATTTGCAAATATAAAACCATTATGTTAATATAATATTATAAGGCTAATTTGTTAGCTAAATTATAAAACAAGAATAATAAATGTATTTTTACCTTTATTTATAATATAATAAATTTATAGAAAGGACTGATACTATGGTAGCTACAAGTGTTTCAAATGCAATAAAAAACTTTGATAAGGTTTGCGACAATGTAATTCAAAATTGTGAACCTACTATTGTTACCAGAGAAAATGACAATAATGTAGTTATTATTTCACAGGCAGAATATGACAATATGTTTAAAAAAATATATAAGGTATTGAACTAAGGAGCGATAACTATGATGACAAAACAACTTATATCTGAAACAATAGAATCTTTATCTGAAAAAGAATTAAATATTGTTTTAACTTTTGCAAAGTTTATAAAACATCAGTCTTTATCAAATGATATTCTTTCTATGTCAAACGTTAATAACTCATCATTAAGTGAATATAGTTTAAAAGAATGGTTATTGCCGGAGGAAGATGAAGAATGGAAAGACTTATAAAAGATGATATTGTAGTAATTCCATTTCCTTTTACTGATTTAAGCAGTGCTAAAAAAAGACCTGCTATAATTTTAGCTGATATAAAGGGCAATGACTATTTAATGATACAAATAACTTCAAAAAATATAAAAGACAATTATTCTGTTCCAATAACTAATTCAGATATTATAAATGGAAATTTTAACCATAACAGTAATGCAAAACCAAATAAAATATTTACTTTAAATAAAAATATCGTTTCTTATAAAATAGGTTCGCTTTCTAATGAAAAAATGGAAATATTAATAAATAAAGTTATCGAAATTATCACAACCTAATATTTGACAATCAAAATCAAATTTATATAAATTAAGCCCTTAGGGGCTTTTTATCTGCAAAAATAAAAAGAGGTAATTATATGGCAAACAAAAGAGGAAACGGAGAAGGGTCAATCTCTAAACGCCCTGACGGTACTTGGTGGGCGAGAATTACAACAGGTGTTGACAAAAACGGAAAACAAAAGCGAAAAGCATTTTACGGAAAAACAAGACAGGAAGTTCAAAAGAAAATGACAGCTGCGTTAAATGATATAAATCTCAACATATATACAGAACCGTCAAAATTAACGTTAGAAATGTGGTTAAATACTTGGTTAAACGAATATGCGTTAAATTCAATAAAACAATCAACAAGGGTAAGTTATGAAACATTTATTACAAAACATATCAATCCAATTATAGGAAAACATAAACTCCAGAATCTGCGTCCCGACATAATTCAAAAATTTTATAATGACAAATTAGAAAACGGCAGATTAGACGGAAAAGGCGGATTAAGCCCCAAGACAATAAAAAATATACACGTTATGCTTCACGAAGCACTCGGACAGGCATTCAAAAATGGATTAATTTCAAGAAATGTAACAGAAGCCGTAACACTTCCTAAGATTACAAAAAAAGAAATGCGTGTTTTAACTTCTGATGAGCAGAGCAGACTTTTAAAATTATGCAGTAACGAAAATAATGGAATATTTATAATATTGGCATTATCAACAGGTATGCGTCTGGGAGAAATTCTAGGATTACAATGGAAAGATATAGATTTCACAAACAAATTATTAACAATAAAACGAACCGTAAATAGATTAAAAAACTACGATTCAAATATAGACGCAAAAACAACGTTAATTATAAACAGTCCAAAAACAGAAAATTCAATAAGAGTAATCCCTTTAAACGATAAAATATTAAAATACTTAAAGTCTTATAAAGCATTCCAGACAAAAAAATATTTTAGTACAGGCATACCCATAGGACAAGATACCTTTGTATTTCCTAATAGTTTTGGAAATATCGGAGAACCTAAAACATATCAAAATATATTTACCGCCCTAACCAAACAAGCTGATATTAAAAACTCTCATTTCCACTGTCTTCGTCACACTTTTGCCACAAGAGCATTAGAAGAAGGAATTCCTGCGAAAACTGTAAGCGAAATTCTTGGACACGCAAATGTCAGCACAACTCTTGACTTGTATTCCCACGTATTACTTGATACAAAAAGAAATGCTATTGAAAGAATGAGTAAGTTTATTGAACTATAAAAACTAAAATTTTTCGGGTAGGTATAAAGTAGGTATATTCACAATTAATTTTTGATATTATTCTAAAAAGAAAAAGCCTTGTAAACTACTGTCTACAAGGCTTTTAAAGAGTTGCGGGAGCTGGATTTGAACCAACGACCTTCGGGTTATGAGCCCGACGAGCTACCAGACTGCTCCACCCCGCGACAATAAATATTATAAATAAAACCATGGATGGGGAAGGATTCGAACCTTCGAAAGCTGAGCTAACAGATTTACAGTCTGCCCCCTTTGGCCACTCGGGAACCCATCCATACTACAAGCCGATGAAGGGACTCGAACCCCCAACCTGCTGATTACAAGTCAGCTGCTCTAC
>CATJCJ010000636.1 GCA_949738935.1 uncultured Eubacteriales bacterium
AACGACCTCCGTTTCTTTCTAAAAAAAGTATATCATAAAAATATATTATAATCAATATTTTAAGAAATGTTTCTTTTATAAAAAATCAAAGTAACATAAAATCGGCTAATTTCTCAAGTTTTTTATCATTGTTAGAGTGTACCAATAGGAACTTCTATTAGCAATAATATGAATGTTATTTTTTATCTTAAAGCATTAGCACCGTTATACCGCAATATTTTATTTATCCATACTTAAAACAAACATTACTAATGAGTTTTATGCGAGAGATATTTCTAAAAAAATAACTTCCGCTCTTGATGAAAGGCGCAGGTCAGGCTATATTATTATGTCAAAAATTGCGTATGGCTATAAGCGTTCACCTGATAACAAGCAGCTTTTACCCGATGAAAATACTGCGCCTGTTGTAAAAAAAATATTTCAGCGGATACTATCAGGAAAACGTATCTGTGAAATAGCCGAAATATTGAATACTCTCGCAATTCCGAGTCCGTCTAAATATTTGTATCTTCAAAGCGGCGGTACAAAATATCTTAAACACGAAAATGCACGATGGTATGCTAATACTATTGAGCATATACTTGAAAATCCGGTTTATACAGGCGTACTTATTCAAAAGAAATCAAGTACAAGTATCTTTAACGGAAATAAAAAAGTTTATCTTCCTGAAAAAGATTGGATAATGAGAGAAAACGCTCATATACCGCTTATATCAAGGGAAGAATTTGATTTAATACAGAAACGCCGGGAGGGAAATGTCAAAAAAACAACAGAGGTTAATCTTTTGAAAAACAAGATATTCTGCGGAAAATGCGGAGCCTTTCTTACAAAAAGAAAAAGAGAAAACTCACGTTATTTTTGTACAAGCCACACACGAATATTCAAGGATATGTGTAATATTGCCATAAACGAAAAAGAAATAAAATCAACAATTTCAAAAATATTTGATAAATATATAGAAATGTATGCTGATATTTCTGATTTGGCGTTAAAGATATATAATTCAGGCAAATACAAGGAGAAAACAAACCGTCTTAAAAAGCAAATTGCGGAGAAAAACAAGGAATTAACTATCATAAACAATAAGATTGCGGAATTGTATGAAGATTTGAAAAGCGAACTTATTTCCGCTGATGAATTTGAATACATAAAGGCTTCATACAGTAATGAATGTAAAAAAACAGAGGAATGTTTATCTCAGTTAGAGCGGGAATATCAAAAGAACACCGATATAAAAAATATCGGCAGGAAATTAAAAGGAATTATTTCTAAAATAAACAAATCTAAAACTGATGATAAATTTATATTTCCTCTCGTAAAATCTATTGTTGTTTATCCCGAAAGACGGATTGAGGCAGAGTTTGTATTTGATAATATATTTTCCGATACTCTTAACTATTTAAAAGGTTGGGAGGTATCAGAATGATTATAGGCGTGTATTTAAGACTGTCCGATGATGATAACGATATAACGGACTTCAAACAGGAAAGCAACAGTATTTCAATTTCAGCACAAAGAAATCTTATAAACAGCTATATTTCCAATAGTCACGAATTATGTGGAAGTATGGTAAAAGAATTTTGTGACGATGGTTATACAGGTGTAAATTTAGCTGAGGTAAGATAGCGTAACTTTTTACATATTTTGGATTTAGCTATCTCATCTCAATCCTCTTATATTAAATAGCAACGCTTTTTATATCAGCGCCTATTTGTCTGAAATATGAAACATTTTCTGTAGGTTTTTCCCCACTATCAACTTTGCCTACAAAACTATAGAATATTTCAATTTTTCGTGTGTTTGTTTCCTTGTCAAGTTCATGGATAAGAATTCTGTCAATAAACTCGTGAACGTTTTCATATGTTAATTCATTTATTCTTGTATATTTATGAACAAGTGCGATAAACTTTTTTATATCGGAATTACGCTCAGCGGCAGTGTTGATTACTGATGTCAATTTCTTAATTTTTTGCGTTAAAGTCTTTTTTTCTTCCTCATAACCGGCAGTCATAAATATAAATTGTTCGTCTGAAATTCTTCCTAAAGCATTATCCTCATAAAGTTTTCGGAATAACATATTGAGTTCATTTATACGTTTTTCTGATTTTTCAAGTTCTTTTCTTTGCTGAGCCATAGCTTTTTTTGAAGTTAAATTACTATATTCAACAGCGGAAGAAATAAAATCTTCCTCACGGTCTTTAACAAAGGTCATAACACGCTGTAAATCAGCAAGAACAATCTCTTTTAAAATATTCTTACGGATATAATGAGTAGTGCAGACATCTCCTATTCTTCTTCGGTTACGATAATTTCCGCAGGTATAACCATGTTTACGTTCAAGTGTTCCCGAACCTTTTTGAAGATACATTTTATGACCGCATTCTCCGCAGAAAATATATCTATCTCATTTGATTTTGCCGGACGGTGTCTTGTAGCCGCTCGTTTTTGAGCAAGTTCAAAAGTTTCCTCATCAATCAAAGGTTCGTGTGTATTTGGAAAGAAGTATTGT
>CATJCJ010000637.1 GCA_949738935.1 uncultured Eubacteriales bacterium
AATTTTAAGTTTGAAAAATCCTCCTACTTCTGAAAAGTAGTATTTATCACCTATCTTTAAAACTAATTTTTTTCTCACTTACTCACCTCCTCACACCGCCGTTACTTCCTCTTTGTCACACTCTTTTGATTTTTCTTCCGAAACCTCAATTTTTGAATTTAACTTATTATATTTTTCTGCTCTCAACTCCCGAATAAAATTATCAATACTTCCATACATAGCGTTAAACGCTGTTTCTGGTGTGATTTCTTTTGTTACAACGTTGCACTTTAACTTTAATTTTGACATTTGCGTACCCCCCTAAACCGCTTCAAGATATGCAACATTCAAAAAGCTGTTAATTCTGTTTTTACAATCCTGATAAATTTTCTTATAGGAAATTGCGTTCGCTATTCCGTCTTTTATCACATTATTAATGATATTTTCTATCAATATCAGATTATTAAGCTGTTTAGCCGTTGCGTTATCCCTTTGCTCACTGTCAAGTCCAACCGCTTTATTAGCAAGCTTGCTGAAAATTATGTAATACTTATCTGCATTTTTACTTCCCCGCTCTTTGGCATACTCAACAAGCTGTTTTATTCCATCAGTTTCCATAAGCCTGTTGACTTTTGATTCCTCTCTTGTGTTCTGCCATAACTTCGTTTGCTTTTCTAATAAAAGTTGTTCCATTTTATAAAATCTGTCTATATATTTAGCTGTAAATATAATTCCTTTATCGCCTGTCATTTTATTAGCTACCATATCACAGCCTTTTTTAGTTAATAAATAACACCGATTTTCTTTTCCCGAATCATCACTGTATTTACTCTTTTTAAAGTAATCTACTGAACGCAATTTTGCGTTTAGTAAAACTGTCTCATATTTTGTTATTTTTCTCAATAAATCTGAATGCCGTATTTCTGTTACTCTGGCTACTTCTCTGCTGTCAATAAACAAAAGCCCATTCTTGTTAATTATCTTTAATTCATTCATTTAATCACCTCCATTGTTTATAAATTTTTAGTAGTTTAAAATAAATAAAAGCACCTTTTACGCTTTAAGCGTTTTTATTAGGTAAAAAAATAAGTTCATTATATTTAACACCATAAACTTTTTCAATAGAATTAATTATTGGTACATCTGGAAAACTAATTCCTCTTTCGTAATTACTTAGGGTATCTTTGCTAATTCCTATTGCTTTTGCTGCTTCTGATTGATTAAAACCTTTATTTACTCTTGCTGCTTTTAATGTTATTGCCAACTTTATCACCTCCTTGTATAAACAAGTATATTACGCTTTAAGCGTTTTGTCAACCCTTAAAGCGTAATTTTTTAAAAAAGTTCTTGCTTTTTTTGCGTTTTAAGCATAAAATTATATTATAAGGTTATTGGAGGCGATAAACTATGAGTGATTTAGGAAATAAAAGTATAATGGCTAAAAATATCAAATACTATATGGACAAAAATAATAAAGACAGAAATCAAGTTTGTAAAGATTTAGGTTTTAAATACTCAACCTTTACAGATTGGGTAAACGGCAATAAATATCCTCGAATAGATAAAATTGAATTAATGGCAGATTACTTTGGCATAACAAAATCCGATTTAGTAGAAGAAAAAAAAGATTATTCCGAATTAAACCAAAAAGACAAAAAAGAAATTGACGACTATATTGATGATATGAGAGAAGAATTATTACAATCACAAACCCTATTATTTGACGGACAACCCGCCGATGAAGAAGATATAGAAGCTATATTAAACGCAATGCGAATCGGCGCTGAGCTGGTTAAAAAGAAAAACAAGGAGAAATACACACCAAAAAAATATAAAAATAAAAAAGGGTGATGATATGGAAATAAAAGAGTTAGTTAATAAAATCGTCAAAAAATATAATACAAACAACCCTTTCGATATATGCAAAGAAATGAATATAATTGTTATTGAAACTTTTTTAGGTAAAAAAACAAGAGGATTTTATCAGTATTTAAAACGTAACCACGTTATCTATTTAGACTACAATTTAGAATATAAAGAAAAAAAGATAGTTCTTGCCCATGAACTTGGACACGCATTAATGCATAAAAAAATAAACGCTATTTTTTTAGATACCAGAACTTTTTTAAAAACATCATATTATGAAAAAGACGCTGATACTTTTGCTACTATATTACTTATTTCAGATGAAGATTTATTAGAATACATAAACTATGAATATACCATTGAAAACATAGCTAATATGTATGGTTGTTCTCAAGAGTTAATAAAATTAAGACTTAAATATTTAGATAAAAATAAAATCAAATCAATTTATGATTAAAAACCGCCCCTGCGCCAACAGGAACGGTTTAAATAAATAGTACCTTGCACATTCAAGGAATGTGATACGATACCGCTTAGACAACTGTATTGTATCACAAAATCCTTGAATATACAAATATTTTATTTTAATATCAAGGAGGTTTTACAAATGAATGCCGTAGCATACGCAAGATATTCAACCGATAAACAAACCGAAAACAGCA
>CATJCJ010000638.1 GCA_949738935.1 uncultured Eubacteriales bacterium
CCTCATAAACGGTTCGCCGCCGCTTAAGTTAAAGAAATAAACCGGTTTCATGGTCCGGAATATTTTTTCGATTTCATCCAGCCTTAAATCCTTTTCCGGTCTTGTCGGGTCCTGGCAGAACATCTGTCCAATCTGGCAGGTTTTGCACCTTGACTGGCAGGCTGCGGTTACCGAATACGTTACTGTCATTGGCTGAAAATTTTTATATCCAAACCATTGATTTCTTCTATAATCAAATAGATAAGGCGCTATTTTAGTAAATAAGTCGCTTTTTTTCATATGCTTCCTCCTATACTTTCCCCTGCAATTTATTCCATAGAAACAGATGTTTCCGATACAACTAAGTAAACTTCTCCGGCACTTCTATTTTCCAAAGCCCAAATTACAGCGGATAAAACATCTTCCGTCTTCCCCAATTCCAAATGCTTTTTCAAAAAGCAGAATTATTTAGTTTTTTTCCGCTATGGTATAATTAATGTGTGAATAAATTGATTTTAGTAATTTAGGTAGTGGTAATCTTTCTACCAAATAAACTAACTTAATCCATAACGGAAATTTATTTTCAGCTAACATTTCTGCATAATCCGATTTCCAATTAATTTTTCCATAATCAATGTTCATTCTATGCAATCGTACATCCCTAAACCCTAATGAATCAGGCCAAACCGGACAATCTACAAATCCATCATCCACCACAGTCAATCCATGTTCCTCTAACTTTTTTTTAATGTATTTGCGCCTGTTATACTTAATATCACCATGTGTCCATGGTATCCCGGTCTTCCTATGAACCATACGATGTATCGGAAAACCAATATTCCCAGCGTTAACCGAAAAAATAGCCACATACTTTTTGCTTACTCTTTTCATTTCTTCAATTAATAAATCCGGATTTTCACAATTTGGTATATATGCAAAATTCCAAACAAAATCAAATGAATTATCTTTAAATGATGTATGAAAAATATTATCTTCATTAACCCACTTAACCTTTGAAGCAGCACCTATTTTTTCCCACTCTGTTTTATACTTTTGATTTCCATTCACAAGGGTTATTTCTTTTGCAACTTTTCCAAATCCTAAAGAATATATAGAAGGCATAGCTTTTGCTCCCCATGCAGGCATTTCCAAAACTAACTTTATTCCATGTTTTTTTGCAAATGATTGTAATTTTTCCCCTACTGAAAATCGTTCATAAATAACACCAAATACTTCTTTCTCCATTTGAGTCATCTTCTTTTCCTTTCACTTTAAAGATATTTTGCTTCCAAAAAATATTGTATTGTCTCTGTAAGTCCTTTTTCTAATGACACTTCTTGCTTGAAATGTAAATCTTTTTGAGCCTTTTTAACCACAAAAATCCTATCGGTTATTGTTGATTCAATATTTCTTTTCGTAATCGGAGGTTTGCGCTTAATCAACATAAAAACCCTTTCTATTAGAAAAGCACCAATAACGGCAAGCTGTCGCGGAACATATACATATACAATTTTTTTATCCAAGGATTTTCCGATTATTTCAGAAACCTGGTGCAGTGGATAAGATTTTACCGATGAAATCAAATAAACTTCACCTACTTTACCATTGCCGACACAGTTAAGCAGGACTTCAATCAAATCTGTAATATAAAGAGCCGGGGATAAATTCTTTCCCTTTCCTATAACCGGGAAAAAGCCCGTTTTGCATACTTTTGCCAAAGTCAGAAAATCTCCTTTAAACCCTGGACCGTAAATCATCGAAGGACGTAAAATAATAACAGGAAATTTCTTTTTTCTAAACTCGTCAAGTAAAAACTGCTCTCCTTCATACTTTGTAACTTGGTAAGGAGTATATGGTTTGCATGGAGTTGCCTCATCAACAAGATTTTCTTTTAATAACCCCATAGCTGCCGTACTGCTTACGTGTATAAATCGTTTTACATTACAGCGTTCAGCCTCGTATACAATATTCATTAATCCTTCTACATTAACTTTTCTGAATCTTACAAAAGCATCTTGCGAAGGCAAATCATGTCCCATTAAAGCTGCCAAATTAAATACAATATCAATATCCTGACAACAGCCAAAGACAGTTTCAGGAATGGTAATGTCTCCCAACACAACCTCACACTTTTCACGCAAAGCAACCGGCATGCGTTCCTTTTCTCGAACTAGTATCCGTACAGTATAGTTCAACGATATCAGTTTCTCTGTTAATCTTTGCCCCATAAAACCAGATGCACCAGTGACTAAAACTTTCATACTTTCATTCTCCTTTTGCTGCCTTAAAGAGCTTTTAATATTAAAACCTTTAATCTTTTCTTCAAAGCAAATGTATTTCCGGTGTTTGTTTAGGAATGCCATCAGGCGTGCAGTCATTATGAACTGCTTTATATTGAATATTTTTTTATAAAAATTCAAAAAATGTATACCTTTTTGGACAAGTGTTTCTTCTATATAATCTTGTTCATTATATTACTATATCGTCAAAAAAGCAAGAAAAACATTTTGATTCTTACCATTTCTA
>CATJCJ010000639.1 GCA_949738935.1 uncultured Eubacteriales bacterium
AGCACTAAACGCGAATGTTCGGGACGATACAGCGTCTGTATATCTTTCCTCAAATTTGATTAACATAGACGGAGAAAGTGAGGGTGATATTTCTTTTGAGAACGGTAAAGTTATTATAGGAGAAAACAGTAATGTATTTTTCAAAAAAGATATAAGTATTGAGAGTGTTGAGTATTCTGTATTTAAAGAAAGCAAGTGCCGTGATTTTATGTTAAGTGTGCAATTTTCAAACTTTCCCATTGATTCTGAAATACTGGTTTTAAAAAATAAAAAAGGTGACAGTGTAATATCACTAAGTTCGGTAAGCAATAAAGTTCACTCATTCTCAGAATCAAAAAGAGACCCTAACTCAAAAGGTATAGGAATTTTAGAACTCACGGCAAAAGATAATATAAGCAAAAATATAATAAGAAGCGGCGCTCTGGCGTTAAATTATATGGGTGATAATATATGCAAAGTCACATTGCTTATTATTATTGAACGTATAAAAGGTATATACAATCTTAAAGCAAAAATTATGGAATAAGGAGGTTATAATATGTTATTTTTAGGCAAAATTGAAGACTTATTAAATGTAAATGTTCATCCTGATGATAATTTTAACGCTGCTTTGAAAACACAATCACTTATGGCTTCAAATGTTCCTATTCCCACAGAATGTAAAGATATAAATAATATACAATTAAATCAAGGTGTATATGATGATATCAATATGGAAGTATATGATAAAGAAAAAACAAATGATAATATTGATAATTATACATTCCCCGATATATGGAATAAGTATATAGTATTTCACGCTAATTTCAATAATCATAATTTAGCCGCGGGAAATTTTAATTATATGATTGAAGAGGTAGACAGTCTCATAATAAAGAAAAGACCAACAAACAGTGTGGAACAATGGCTTCCTATATTTGAGAAAAAAATCTATTCAGAAACAGACCAAGATGAGTTTAACTTTATATTTACAGATTATCTTGTCAAAAATAAACAAGAGTACGAGTATAAACTTGTTCCAATTTTAAAGGGAGGTATAGAAGGACTTCCTATTTACGCGACATATGAGGATGAAGACCACAAAGCGGTAAATTTCAGAGGAATATTTATATGTGAGCCAAACAGTGTATACTCAACCATTTTAGATGTCAAGGTCACAGCGCAAAGAAACAAACCCGCAAATATAATAACAACAATTGGTAAAAAATATCCATATGTTTTATGCGGTACTGAAAACAATTATTATACAGGAACAGTAAACGGATTATTCGCTCCACTCATAAAAAAAGGGGAATGGAATTTTGAAAACGCGTGGGATTTCAGAGAAAAACTCAACGATTTCCTTTTAGACGGAAAAACGAAACTTCTAAAATACTATGACGGAAGAATGTGGCTTATAAATATTTATGACCCTGTAACAAACGAGGAAGAAGAGCATGAATATAAAGTAATAACATCATTTAACTGGGCTGAGATAGGCGATGTTACAGATGTGTACTCTTTATACGACAATGGTTTTATATCATATAACCCATACACAAAATCCCCTGAGATTGTTGATGTATATGACTACAGCCAAGTGGTTTTTACAGGTCTGATAAGCGATGAAAAAGGAGAACGTATTGAGGCAGCTGAAATAAAACTGCTTGATACTGATGGAAACATAATTAATACAACTTTTTCCAATACCGAGGGTAGATTTTCATTTGATAAATTAAGAGACGATAATTATAAAATCAAGATATCATTAGATGGATACATACCATCCTCCTTAAATTTATCTGTTATCAATCATAAAATCAATGTTTCTTCCCATTATATCACTTTAAGTAAAATAGAAGTCAAAGACAACAATGAGCCAATACAGCCTGATAACAGAAATTATTATACAAGCTGGAAAGTTTTACAGTCTGATGTTAAAGAATTTATATCCGAAAAAGTTTATGATAATAAGACTATGCCTAATTCTATAGTAAACACAACAAGTCAACCTGTTACAATTAGCTTTGAGGCTGAAAATTTTATTATCAAGTCTACAGATATAATATTAGTAAGCCTCACAGGAAGTTATCAAACAGATAACAGCGTGCCATATGAGATTTTTATGAGTGCCGGCGGAGCTGACAGCAGTATAGAACTTTGTGTTTACAAAGATGATACTCAGAAAAACATAATATGTTCTTCTGAGTTTGAAATCTGTCCGTCACAATTGGATTTAAACGGCAGAAAAGAGATTACAATAAATATAAATAAGTTATCAGGTTTTACCGGTAATTTAAATATAGGGTTATCCTTGGGAGAACTTGATAATCTAGGCTATAGAGAGCACTTGTATCCAATAATTACCGAATTGCGCGTATATGTAAACGGAAAAGAAATATTCAAAATCGGGGAGTGATTTAATGTATAAACCTACACAAGAAGATATTGAACTTCCGCTACAGGGATATATTGAGGCAAAAATAAAAATAGAGCTTCTTGACAGCAATTTTAAAACAATAGACACCCTTCAGGACGCTTTAATAAGTGATAATTATTCCATAGAGGCTGATTCTGACATACGCAGAACATATGAGGGAACTTTTTATGTAAAGGATTCCTCTTTTTTTATTGGGGAAAACAGAAAAATATGGACAGACAAATATATAAGAGTATGGAGGGGAAGAAAAAGCAGTAAAACAGGAGAAATTATATGGTATAACATAGGTGTATACTTATTTAACGATACATCTTATACATATAATGAATCCACAAAGCAGCTGACAATAAGCTGTGTTGATTTAATGTCAAAATTAAATAACACATTCAGCGGTCAAATTACGGGAGCGTCATCAATTCAAATTCCTTGTGAGCAAAAAGTGACA
>CATJCJ010000640.1 GCA_949738935.1 uncultured Eubacteriales bacterium
ATTAGCAGAAATCAACATTTTTCCTTGTGAGACACTTGGAAAATGGAACTATGTTATTAAGCCCCAAGATTAAAAGTTATTTCTTAACAGTTCCTTATTAACTCTGCATCATCAGGATGGGGAGAAAAAATTAATATATTAACCATTGTCAGCTATTCCTTTTCAAAAGTGACTGAAAGTATATTCTCCATATTCGAAATATCCCTGTTCTTTTCCCCTTCTTCCGGCACCATTATAATAAGCTCATCGTTTATTATTCCTAACTTTTTTGCCATTTCAACTTTCTGCTCGGCAGTTAATGTTATTACAATTTTCTTCATCTTAATTTTCCTCCATTTTCAAAAGCAACTTAGCAGTTCCCGAACCTGTACAAATGCCTTTTCCATTATCATCTTTGAATAAATTCTTACCTCTGTTGAAGCCTTCTTATATGCATCTTCACTACTTATCAAAACGTTGATTGCTTCAATCCATTCCTCCGCTTTACAATAATTTTTAATTAAATACTTCTCATTACATATATTTCTTTTCATACCACTCAAGTTACTTGCCAAACTTGGTATTCCGAATGCGCCAGCTTCAATAATTCCTCTACCCAATCCCTCTGGCAATTGCGATGGCAGCAAATAAATATATGAATTACTAAATATTTTAAAAATATCCCGTTCATATTCTTTAATATGTACATTATCACCAAAAAAATATCTTCTATAACCATTACTGTACCAAGTCTCATATACATCAAAATTGATCCTATTCAATTTTTTCGATATTTCTTTTACAATTTCAACCCCTTTCTCCTTTATAGGATTAAAAAAAATTAATCGTTTATATTTTATGGAATTAGTATAATAAGGCATATTTCTTATATTGCCAAATAATGGATAGACAATTTTCGATTTTTCTTTTAATTTTCTTGGCATCATATCATACACATATTCAGATACACACAATATCATCTTTATATAATCATAATATGTACTTAGCGATTTCAAGTAACTCTCATCTCTTTTGGGATTACCATGCATATAATAAACTATTTTGACCTTGCTGTTACACATTTCCATCATTTGAACTATAAATCTAACATCACACAGCTGGGTAAATATAATATCCGGCATAAATTCTTTTAAATACAAAAATCCTTTTTCCCACAAAGAATCAATACTATGAAAAAAAATGCGTGTAAAATTTTCTTCCCTGATAACCTCAACTTCCTTCGATATAACCTCCTGAAATTTCATTTTATATAATAAAAACTTCTCATTGGTACACAAAGATAAAATGACATGATTTTCAGCCAAATATCCCATTAATTCATATATCGTTTTCTCCGCTCCCGAAGAATCATAAGGATATATAGAATTCGGACTAATATAAGCTATTTTCACCTTCTCATTGCCCCCAATCTCACGGAAAACTCAATCATCCTAGCCACATACTCCTCCACGCATAAAATATTATCCAATTCTAATACATCTGCAATATATCTATTTAAATCCCGTACTGTCTTTCTTTCACTCATAAATCTGTTAAACAAATACGCAAATTGGGATGGGGTAAGTTTGTTATTTATTTGATTAAATTCTTTTCTATAAATTATGTGATCCAACTCGCCATATGCAAAACATAATAATTCAAGGCTATTGGCATCTATATAATATCCTACCCCGCAGAAATCCAAAAAAGAATCCGGCATATAATTTAAATACACTGCATATTTATACCTGTTCCCATCAAACAAATTATGACCATGTTGTAAATGAATTTGATAGAACTCTGTACCTATAAAAGGCGTTGCAAAATATCTCGAATATGTAAACAAATTTTTCCCTTTCATAAATTTTTTCAGCTGCAAATAAGTTTCGTATAGTGTCTCTATTGTTTCCCCTATATAAAAGCCCATGATAAGAAATTCTATCATTTCAAAATCATTTTCCTGTAAAATGCTATATGCCTTAAAAAAAGAATCGTAATTATTCTTTTTATTCATTTTTTTGTATACTTCTGGACTATAAGTTTCAAATCCCAATTCAAATCCTTTACATCCGTTCTTTTTCATACGAAATAACAAATCGCTATTTTTAAATATAATTTCCGGACGAGATAAACATATCCAATTAAAGCTATAGCTACTCTTTTCTACTATATTTAAAAACTCTATTACCCACTCCCTATTTAACATCAAATTATCATCATAAAAGTGAAAATCATTAATACTATATTTTTTGATATTTTCCACAATTTCATCAACTACCATTTGTGCGGGTCTATATTTGACATACGTTCCCCATGTCAAATATGATGAACAGAAACTGCATTTATAAGGACATCCTCTTGAAGCCATCACCTGTAATGCAGGAACTGATTTGTTAATATGTATGTTTTCATTGTAAACGGTAGATAGTGGGTACCTATACAAAACTGGAGCAAACCTGTATGATAGAAACAGATTTGCTCCAGTATTTATTTCATTTCATTCTTATCAG
>CATJCJ010000641.1 GCA_949738935.1 uncultured Eubacteriales bacterium
GCCGATGAAAAATATATGCAAAAAATTGCGAAGCAGCTTGGCGAAAAATATATCGGCGACTGTAATATTATGCAATTCGAGTCGGCGATCCCGCAGATAGATAATTCGACTGTGGAGAGCGCGGATGACGTTTATTTGCTGAATGAGATCGCGCGAAAATATTCGGGATTAAGCCGAGAGGACGCCGCAAAATTCAAAGCTATTCTCCAAAACGAAAATTGGAACAACCTTGATGAAGCCGAGAATATTCTGAAAAATCTCGACGGTTACGATTTCGATATATCGGTAACGGACGCATTGGACTTCGGAAGAAAATATCTGTCCGAAATGCTTCCTCCCGACTTCGACAGGTCACTTTTGGAGGGCGTTAACGCCGCCGAACTGGCGGGGAATGTTCTCCGCACGAACGGCGGCGCGATAACATCATACGGTGCGGTTTCCAACTACGGCGGACAGCTTTATTCGATGATAGAGGCTCCGCAGCAGGAGCAGGAAAACAACTTTGAAATGGGAGGTTTGTCATGAGATATCAAATAAAATGTGCCGAGCCGGAACAGCATTCTATGTTTTATTCGGACTGCGAACCCGCTCTGCGAAACGCTTGCGTAGGTCACGTCAGAATGGATTTCGGCAGCGGAAATGAATTTTATTCGTCATGGTGGGAGAACAGATCGGATTTGAATAATGAGCCGTTCCGCAACGAGTTGGACGAGGTGGTAAATGAACTTCGTAAGGACGGTCTGTTAAAGAATAGAAGCGGAATGCAGAAGTATTGCAGCTACCATCAGAGCCTTAATTTGAATGAAAGCTACGGCTTTTTGGTGGAAACCGACGACCACATTTTCCTCTTTCGATGTCGCCCCGAGCAAGGTAATTACGACTGCTATTGCTACTGCTACGACAAGCGGGAATTGACTCTCGCACAGTCTCAGGAGCAGGACGAATCGCAGTCGCCGGAGATGTCGTTATGAGCAAGCGCGGACAGCAAACCGACTACGCCGCGGAGCTTGAAAAGAGCTATGCTCAGTGGGACGAGGTATTCACCAAAGGCGGCTCAGACCCGTTTTGGACGGACGGGGTTAATCTTGAATTGACCCGAAATCATATCCTCTATTACAAAGAACAGCTTGCAAAACAGGGCAATTCGCTGTTCGGATTGCCCGAGGCTTATTACCGTGAACTGCCTCCCGAGGTCGATTGCAATTACATGGCTCGTCCCGATGAGATACGCGAAAACGCTCGAAAAGCTATGGAAATAATCGATGCGGACGAGAATTTGAAATTCGTTCGGGAGCAAGCGCCGAGCCTTTCGGAAGCGCAATATAAGCAGTTTTGTATCGCCGCAATCATCAATTACGCGGAGAATTTGCGGCGAGCAATAGCTAAAGATGATCTCGTAATAATGCGGCGGTATGAAAATCCCGAACGCTATTTGGAGAGCTTCGAAAGCGCAGCGCAGAGGATAATAAGTCCCGAATGTACTCGGAGAATAAACGATAATCTGACCATCTGCGACCCCGAAGATGATGAGGATTTTGAAGAAGAAAACTCCGAAACGGAACAGGATGTGGACGCTGAAATCTACGAACCCGAGGACGAGCCGGAAGAAGATTTTCAGCTTCGATTATTTTAAACTGAAAGGAAAAATTGATATGAAAGTTGTTATGGTAGAACCGAATAAGCCCGCCTATGCGACCGAGATCGGCGGTGATTATAAATCGATCCATGATGCGGTCGGCGGTCTGATAGAGCCGATATATTTTCTCGACGAGCAAGGCGTAGTGATGGTCGGGAATGAGGAAGCCAAAATCCTCGGTCTGGAGGGCAACAGGCGGTTCGACGACGGAATTGTTGCCGGACCGTTTATAATTTGCGGAGATAACGGAGAAGATTTCTGCTCCCTGTCGGACGAGCAATGCGAGAAATATGTGGAGATGTTTTCGCAGCCGCACACGATAACTCAGGACGAGGTGGAGCAGGATATGAAAATCGAAATTTCATTTTTTTGAGGGGGTTGCGTTATGAAAAATACGGTAAATATTTCGCTTGACGATGTGAAAATTTCTGCGCTGAGAATGTATCTCTCGGAGAAAAAGACCTCGCTTGACGAGCAGCTTACCCGATACGCTGAACAGCTCTACGGCAAGATCGTGCCGCAGAACGTGCGCGATTTTATCGATATGACGGAAAAACAGCAGGACGCTAAAAGGTTGAAAACTGCTCATACCAAACCGACCGAATAGCCGTGACCGATTTCGGGGCGGCTGTCGCGCGATTTGTGCGGCTTTGGTGAGAAAGTCGGGTAGTTTTACCTCCGCGCCGTTCTCGGACGGATTTGGAGCGGTTTTCGAGGGGTTTCCGAAACGCCTCTGCGGCTATGTCGGAAGAGGTGCGGGGGTATGATTATGATGCAGGAAAAAGGGGTTATGCCACCGCTGGCGGCATAACCCCGTAAACACCGTCGGGCAAAGCCCGTCGGAGATTTGA
>CATJCJ010000642.1 GCA_949738935.1 uncultured Eubacteriales bacterium
ACATTAATATTTTTAAACACTTTTAGATAGGCTTTTTTTAGATTTTAGACAGGTTCTTAAAAATTTATAGCAATCCAATTTAAAAATGAACAAAATGGAGACGAAATAAAATTTATTTTCGCCGTCAAACTTGTTTATTTTTAGGTTTGATTATAGTAATTACACTTTAGATATAACAAAAAATATTTTACGAGCGCGTAAGCACTGCTGGGCGGCAAGCGAATTGCAAAGCAATTTGCAGCCCGTGCGAGTAAAATAATTTTTTTGTAACTTTCAAAGTGTAATTACTATAGCAGACCTGTCCGCTATAATACTTCAGTTTGTTCTTTTTCAAACGCGATGATTATGGGCAATAATAGACTTCTTTCGAAACTTAATATTGATACAAATATTTTTTTGTTGAATTGATGTAATTTTACGGTTTCGAAAGAAGTCTATTATTTCTTTTCTCTCAAAAAAAACACAAAAGATACACAAAGTAAAACAAAAAATACAAAACTTCCAATAATTCCAAAATTAAATCTTTCCGATAAATTAATAAAATCCGAAAGAACCCTGCCCCCAAAAGGAATAACAGCGAATATGGCAAGAATTATCCCAACAAGCCCCTCTCCGGCGATAAGCCCGGAAGAATATAAAATACCCCTTTCAACAGATTTTTTATTTATCCTCTCAAAGAACCACCTTATAACACCTCCAAGCATAATAGGGGTACTCAAATGAATAGGCAAATATAGTCCAACAGCAAAAGGCAAAACCGGAATTCGCAAAATCTCAACAACAACAGCGATACCAGCGCCGACAATAACAAATGTCCAAGGCAAATTTCCATTCATAACTCCCTCAACAACCATTTTCATAAGAGTAGCCTGAGGAGCGGGCAATTCCCCTGAACCATAACCCCAAGCCATATTCAAAAGCCATAAAACGCCGCCTATTGTAAGAGCCGAAACAAAAACACCAATAAACTCTCCAATCTGCTGTTTTTTTGGAGTAGCCCCAAGTAAATATCCTGTTTTCAAGTCTTGAGAAGTATCCCCCGCGACAGCACCGACAATGCAAATGACAGAACCAATAGCGATAGCCGAGAGCATACCCTCTCTGCCCATAATTCCAGTAGCCTTTAAAACCACAGCGGCAATTAACAGAGTAGCGATAGCCATACCGGAAACAGGATTATTACTGCTTCCAACAAGCCCCACAAGTCTTGATGATACAGCCGCGAAAAAGAAAGAAAATACAGCTATAATAACAGCTCCCGTAAAATTGACCGGAACAGCCGGAACAAGCCAAATAACAAGTATAAGCAAAAAAATAGTTATTCCAATAATTTTAACAGAGATGTCCCTTTCTGTTCTCAATCCTGAGTTATAAGAATCTTTGGAATTTTTTATGCCGGAAAAAGTCTGAGACAAAGTTTTAAAAATAAGAGGAGTTGTTTTAACAAGGCTTATAACACCACCCATAGCCACAGCCCCCGCCCCAATATATCTTATATAGTTATCCCATATATCAAAAGAGTCCATTTCAGCCACAGAAACATCCGCCGGAAAAAGAATATTATTTTCCGCGAAAACACTTATAAGCGGCATAATAACAAGCCATCCCAAAATTCCCCCGGAAAAAATATAAGAAGAAATTTTAGCTCCGCAAATATATCCAACACCCAGCAAAGCGGGCAAAACATCAGCGCCAAAAGCCCCGCCTTTAAACTTGCCGAGCTCAAAATGCACCTGAGAAGGAAAAATCTTTAAACCATCTGTAAAAAATTTATATAAAGCGGATATTCCAAGACCGGAAAAAACGACAGCCGCGCCATTTCCTCCCCGTTCTCCCGCTATAAGGACTTCAGCGCAAGCCGTACCCTCAGGATAAGGCAGGTTTTTATGTTCTTTAACAATTAAAGCCTTTCTAAGGGGTATCATAAACAAAACCCCCAAAACACCGCCGCAAAGAGCGATAATCATTATATTAAATAATGATGGGGGTTCCGAGTTCCACTCGTTCTGCCACATAAACAGCGCCGGCAAAGTAAAGATAGCCCCCGCCGCAACCGACTCTCCCGCCGAACCAATAGTTTGAACAATATTATTTTCCAAAATAGAGTCTCTTCTTAAAACAAACCTAATAATACCCATAGAAACAACAGCAGCGGGAATAGATGCTGAAACAGTCATTCCAACACGTAAACCAAGATAAGCATTTGCCGCGCCAAAAACAGAAGCAAGAATTATCCCAACAATAACAGATGTCATGGTAATCTCCGGAATTCTCTTATCAGCCGAAACAAAAGGCTCAAACTTTTCTTTCATACAGTACATCTCCTTTTTAAAAGCTATAAAAATCCAAAAAACCTCAAGACCCTTAGAGCCTGTCTAAAAACTATTAAAATATCCAAAAAATCAGTGAAAATAATATCATTACGTTTCAAAATGATATTATTTTTGCTGATTTTTTGTGTAT
>CATJCJ010000643.1 GCA_949738935.1 uncultured Eubacteriales bacterium
CTATTTTTAATTTCAATATAATGAGAAATTTCCGTTTCTTTTTTCTTTGTCAAAGAAATATTCTGGGCCTTTATTTTTTCCAGTACATCAGAATTATTCTTAAAGCGCTGTTCAACTTCTGCTATTTCTTTATCATCAGTACAAAACATATCATCAAGTGCTGATTGCTTCTGAGTTTTTAATTCCTCTATATCCTCAATTAAAGCGGCAATATTTTTAGATAACTGATTATTTTTGATAATATGGATTGAACTTAAAGAATTTTTTTCAGCCTTTAACTGCTTTAATTTCATAGTCTTTTGTTTAATATTTTTTGCTATATTTTTATACCTTTCAAGCAAAACAGAGGTATCTTTATTTCTCTTATCAATCTGATTAATTTGTTCAGAATTAAACAGTAGCTGATACTCTATAACTATCAATTTACCGCGAATATTTTCAAGAGTTAAAGCCGTATTATAAGTAGAATTTTTAATCTCATTATCAAGTTCTTTAATTTGCGTTTTTAATTCTTTAATAAGTTTATTATCATTTATAATTTGTCTGTTTAATTCCCGTCTTTCTGATACAATAGCACGTTTTTCTATGATATGAGCGGTAACACCCTCGTGAATTGTCGGCTGTTCTTTTATTCCTCTTTCAGCAAAACTTCGGCAGTCAACACGCTCGTTAATATTATTCTTTTCTAAAGCAATATTTGTAACAACTTCCCAAGCTTTACGCCAAATTTTTATTTGTTCTTCACTGTTCCACTCGGCGCATACAGGATTTTGTCTGCCGTATTTTGTGCTTTTAGGATTTTTTGAAACTCTCTTATATCCTTGTATTTCAGCCTCGGAAGAAGTCATATAAACTTTCTTTTCACCAACAAAATATTGATATTGTTTTTCCCAGCCGTCAAGCTGTGCGGACTTAAATTCAGAAGATGTAAAACCTTGTTCATTACTACCCTTTTTGCATAGATATTCCTTTTGAGTTTTAGCCTGCCATTTACCCTTATCAACTAACGGACGTACTGTTAAAATAATATGAGCGTGAGGGTTATGACCGTTTGTATCGTGTATGCTTACATCAGCGCACATTCCTTTATTAACACACTGATTTGATATAAAATCCTCAAGCATATTTTTCCAGTTATCAAGATTTAATTCTATGGGCAAAGCGACAACTAATTCTCTCGCAAGACGGCTGTCTTTACTTTTCTCCGCCGCTTCAACTGCGTTCCATAATTCTGACCTGTTTTTCCAATTATCAGGAGCGCTTGATGGAAGAAATATTTCACTGTATAAGCAGCCTTGTTTTCGAGTATAATCATGAGTTATACCATCATAGTCATTATAGATTTTGGAACAAGAAGCGTAGGCGGTTGCGGCAACAACTGAACGTCCCGTTCTACGGCTTATTACTTTGGCTTCAAAGTGATAACTTGCCACTTTATTGCTTCATTCCTTTACATAAAATTTTTAACTTATTATTTCTAAATTTTTTTAACAAATAACACTGTTTATTGGTTTTGGGTTTTTAAAATAATTACCGCTTGCGGTAATTATAAAGCCCTCTGCAAGAGCGCACGTTCGCCTCCGATTTTATCGGTGGTGAGTAAGTGCGCCCTTCGGGATAATATAAG
>CATJCJ010000644.1 GCA_949738935.1 uncultured Eubacteriales bacterium
CTTAAATTTTTGACTTGAATTGTTAAAGTTATAAACAAAATTGCTGTTCGTTATCGAATTTGACTGTTTATTTGGATTTTTGTTGAAATTAAGGAGAATGTGTGGTATCTTTAGCAGGACAAGCTTAGATGGTCAACATAGGATAATTGTATATTATCATTATGATTGTTTTAGTGTTATGATGCACACACTCGTATATTTTAGTAAGTTAGATATTTTTGACAAGATAATCCAGCAAGTTAACTTTGAAATCTAGTGTTTACTTTTTTCTATTTGACTTGATTTTTTATGTTGCTAAATATTCTAATTTAAAAAATAAAATTTATCATAAAAATTTTAGATGCTGAAATATAAAAAATAGTATATAATAAACTTGATATATATTAAAATATGTGTTGAGTTATTGTATAAATTTATACATTGAAAGGTTAATAATTATGAACAGTAAAAACCAAAGTAATAGCGCAGATATACTTTATCATGAGTTTGAAATGCCAGAATGTGAGTTTTGTGCAACTTGCGGTAGTTGTAAATATTACGAACAGTATGGCTTTGGTAAGGCATACTGTAACTACCATCGTCGAGATGTTAGTAGCTCGGATTCAGCATGTGGCGAATATGAGTGAGTAACAATTTAAGGAAATATCAAACTAAGGCAACATCAGACATAATATGATGTTGTCTTAGTTGTTATATAGTTTATAAAGGATATTTAGCGAAAATTTGAATATCCTTTATTCTATATAAATTCCTAATGTGGCGGATTGAATTTACTTGTTTCCTTTACATCAATAAACGGAGGATGTTTAAATGTATTTTTCAAAAGAAGTTTTGAAAACCATAAAAAGCACGATTGGATATCTTGAACCAGAATGTGGTGGAATAATAGCTATGAATCAAGATGGCATCATCTCAGATTTTTATTTCGATGTCGATGCAGGATGCGGAAAATCAAGTTATATTCCATGCAGAAACACAATACAGAATCACGTCAGAAAAAATTGGAATTTTCCAAATTTACAGTTTTGCGGTGTTGTTCATAGTCATCCATTATGCAACACGTGTGAACCTTCATATATTGACATAAAAATGGCTTTAAAAATTATGACTATAAATAACATACATAAGTTCTATCTTCTTATGGTTATGGGTAGTGAAATGAAATTATATTGCGTAATGTATGATAATAATCAGTTGAACTGTTCTTGTAAAGAAGAGAAAATTGAAATCTAAGTCACATTTGAGATAGCCTTCGATAAATATTATTGAAGATGATAATAGATTGTAATATGGTAAAAACATTTGGAAATATATAGTATGAAAAATGTACAAAGATGACTTTGACACAAATTATGATGGGGACATATGTAAGAATGACTGTAAATAGGACAGCTTTTTAAGTAATTTTAATGCTTACGATAAACAATATTATAACTTGTAAGAAGTGATTCAGTGTGGGTTGACATTTCTGAACACCTATGTACTACACCAAACAGTATATAGTCGTTTTTGCAAATGGTGAAACGATAATACTCTATTACGCATTTTTCAAGCATTGAGCATAGACGTTGCTTTTGTGAATCTCAGTATTGACAGTGCTTCTATAAATGTTCACCCTCAAGGTGCTGATGCAAAAAAATGGTCTGTAAATGTTGAAAATAACCTATATATTGGTGTTTGTAGTGGAGGAAAACCACTAAAATTTATGTAGCTGTAGACGGTTTAAAAAGACCTATTCATTTAATGTTGAGGAGCAGTCAAGTGCATGATTTAAAATCAGGAGTCGAATTTCTTTCCGGTATTAATATTACGGAGGTATCATTAGTGAAATAAGTTTAAAAATATATCATTATATACTATCTTAGTTTTTTCGATGATAATGTGATTTAAAAATTTATTTAGGCTTTTAAAAAGAAGGAAGTTATTATTTATGCCGAATTAAGCACTATATTGAAAATGAATTGATTTCATTTCTTTCAAATATGGTTTAAGTAAATTGGCTGTAACCAGCAAGACTATTTATTTTTAGGTAAAAATAAATTTTTTAAATAAAAATTAGAAAAATTTCTTACGAGAAAAATGGCAACTAAAACTAAACTAAAAGGTATCAAAAGTTTTTTATTATTGATTTTTTCTTTAACTGGTAAAAAGATATTATACTCACAAAAGGCTGTGCAAAACCATTTGTGAGCATATATCTTTTGAAAAACAGGATTGCTCTTCCGTAGATTTTTTCGAGGGAAAAGCGGATTCGAACTCCCCAAAAAAATTTTAACAAATTTTCTCTTTGTAACTGTACAAAATGTCCACTGCGCCTATGAATGATTTCTTATATCTTAGAAGTTAATTGATTTTGTCAATATCACTTGACACAATTTACACAAAAGATTTCATCAACTTTTCGTTACTTCCGCACAAATATCCACGGAGCGTAAGCGGAGTGGA
>CATJCJ010000645.1 GCA_949738935.1 uncultured Eubacteriales bacterium
GCAAAACAACAGGGGCTTGGGGATTTTCCCCAAACAGATTTTAAGGCGTTGCCTTAACAAGCTGTCGTAGTATTTGACGATTTTGAAAAACTTGTTTTTCAAATAGTCTACACTACGGCTATGCTTGCAAAGTAGTGAATTTTAACTTATGAATATCCAGTATTTTTTAAGCCTGTAAAAATAATGTTTTGCGATTTTGAATTTTTCAGATATTCTTTTTTAAAATCTGAATTTTAAATTTTTTATTATTTTTCATCGGCACTTATAACAAATTCATTTTTTTAGTTGCGTAAAATACCTAAAATATCGGATTGCTGACCAAATTCTAATTTTGCATATCGGATTGCAATATCGCTTAGAAAATAACCCATTACGGTTTAAAACCATAACAGATTAGAGTATTTTAGGTTTTAAATTGACGCAAAGACACCTACAATCAAATTCAGCTTTGCAGAAGTATATTTGTACTTTTATGCTTAAAAAATCAATTTTAAGCTAATCCAAACGTTAAGAACGGTCATATAAATTCATTATGCCATCAGATTTTAATTTGGTATATAAAATTACAATTACCATTAAGGACATAAACCGTTAAAGTTAAAAAACACAACGGCTAAACATTATTTAGGTTTTATATCAGTATAAATGCCTCTTACAATTGAGTTCAAATTTCTCAGTTTATATTTTTACTCCTATATTCAAAAACTGGTTGCAGGCAAAATTTAAAAACAGCTAAATTTTTAATTTTCAATTTTTGCATTTGCCATAATTACAATTTTCAGAATTTTGATTTTTCATTTTTCATTTTTAATGTTAATCAAAATTGACATTGTTAAATTTGTTTCTTGTTTCGCTTTTACGTTTCTGTTCACGATGATTGTAATCATCAAGAGTTTTAATATTTTCTCTTTTTAGATTTCTTAATATTCCGCAAATGTAATTCAGCGTAGGTTTATTATTTTTAACAGATATATTTATACATTCTTTAATCAAATCCTCCGTATATCCGTCATTAAACCATTGCTCTATTTGCTTTTCCTCAAAAAGCTGTATATCTGCATTAATATTTTTCTTGTAATAATCCTTAACGCTGTTTATTTTATTTGTGCTGTCGAAAAAATCAACTGCTGGCTTTTCTGAAATAATTTTATAAATGTTAGTAGTAAACTTTCCTTTATTTCTTTCGCATATCCGTATTATAACTTTGGATTTTTCAAGATGTTTCAGATATTTGCTTAGTGTATCCTGTGAAATGCCCAAATCTTCTTGTATTTTTTGACGTGTGGGATAATTGCTTTTATCAATATTCGCATAAATACTCAAATAAGCATAAATAGCTTTTGCAATTATATTAATGTTTTTATTAAGCATAACCGATTTTGCAATAATACCAAAGTTATCAGTTTTCTCGTTCAGCATCAGCAAGCCTCCTGTAAAATTCTCCGCTTTCAAGGTCTTTTCTCAATCTTCGTTCTCCGATTTCCATTAAAAGCTCTTGTGCTGTTTTAGTTGCGTTTTTGTTTGCGTATGCTCTGACGACATAAACTGTATCTCCGATTTTTTTACGAGTTGTGTCGCCTAATTTTTCGTATTTTTCGTCTGTTACTTTATACATTTTCTACCTCCATATTTTTTATAAACTCATAATTTTATCAGCATAGTTTTTAAAATTATCAATAGCAAAAATAAGCTGACTATAAGCTGCTGAAATATCATTTTGTTTGATTTCTTTAAATGTATTTGCTGATTTTCTTTCAAGTGAAAATGCTATACAATCAGCTAAAAAATCAGCAGCGATGCAAATATCATCACAAGGATAATTTTTTGCAAGCTGAATTTTTTTGTGACAGGATATTGTCATATCATTAATGACAAGACTGTAAATTTCAGCAGCAACAGCGTAAACATCTGCCAAAAAGGGAAATACATTTTCCTCAATATCCACACTTAAATGCTGTTTATTAACCTTATTTGAATAAAAAGCTGAAAATTGACAGCTTACTATTCGTGTTCCGTTTATCCAGCGACATATATTACCATTGTCAAAATCAAAATCGGGATAATTATTCGCAAAATGTTGGAACAATTTTACAAATAACTCTACTTGGCTTAATTTGTAAGCATTACTGATATTTTCGTTAATTGTTTTGATTATGTTTGAAAATGTGCATATTTTCATTTTCCTCACCTCCTGTTGTGATTATAGTCGATTATTACCCATATTGTGTTGCCGTAGAATTGCCAATTTTTTGCCGCAAAAAGTTTTGTCAATATGATGTCAATTCTCGTACAATGCTTATTTCAAGATATTTTTTTATAATTACAAAAAAATAATCAACGGCGGCACTTTACAATATTTTCAGCTTGGTATATAATTGGATTAAGATAATTTAAACTTCTGCTGCTGTTGGATTGGAGGACAATA
>CATJCJ010000646.1 GCA_949738935.1 uncultured Eubacteriales bacterium
TGATAGACGTTCTTCTATTTCTTTTTCCCATTCTTCATCATATACATTATTTTTTTCTGTAGCTTCTTTTTTTAGTTGTTCTACAGAAGATTCATATAAATTATGATAGTTTAAGATTTCATTATATTCATTTGTGTAAGTCGCTTTAAAACGTTCTTCTGCAATATTACAAATTTTATTAATATCTTTTTTTTTGTTTTCTATATCAAGTATTATAATATTAATACATTCATCGATTTCAAAAAAATTAAATGGAAGTTTAATACTTGAAAAAGTATTGGACGCTATTTCTTTTAACTGAGTTTCTGAAAGTGCAAGTAAATTTTTGCAATTGATAATTCTTTCAATATCTCTTGAAATAAGTCCATTAAGCGCATATTTATAAGGTATGAAATGTGATAAACTCTCTTGTAACTGAGTGTTATCAAAATAATTTTCTATGCCATTTAAAATATAATATGAAGCTTCTAGTAAAAATTTTAATGCACGTTGCGGCATATTTTCCTCTAAAACTATATCTGCCATTTGAATTTTATAAGATATGTATGAACTGTAAAGTTTTTTTGAAAGAAAATTTTTACACTGATTTGAAAGATATCTTATTATTGTACTTTTATAGTGCATAGGTGGCATTTCATGTATTATAGTACTTAAATTCCAAATATCAAGGTCGGCAATATTATGACAATGTATATAAGAAATATGGGCTTCTTTTTCCAATACATCTTTTCCTAAATCTGTCAAAACATATGGTTTATCTTTGAAAATATTATTTAATTTTGTATGTGAAACATTATTTATTAGTCTTTGTATTAATTCATCTTTCTTTCCAGAAAGTTTAAGATTATGTTGTTTTAGTAGGTCTTTTAATTCTTGTATGCGACAGCTTTTTTTTAACGTTAGTTCTAATGAACCTGTTTCTATATATCCACGTTTGTACAAAGAACGAAAAATGTTGTCCATATCTTTTATGCCATATTTATAAGACCAAAAGCCGAAATGATTATTTTTGCCTGTTGTATATCTATCTGCATAATAAAGGGCTAAAACTTCATGAGGGTATAAACCATTACATATTGGTTTAATATTCTTTATTTTTTCTTCAATAGGAGTTACTTCTTGAATTTCCATATTAATGATTTCCTCCATATATTTATCATTTAAGTTTAATGTTTTATTAAAAAGTTAATTTTTGTTCATTTCTTCTTCAAGAGTATATGCCAGGTTAAGAAGGCGATGACGCTTTTTTATATCAAGTAATTTAGCTATACGTAATATTTCAGAAACATCTTCGGTCAATTCGTGTTCGGAAAGATTTTGTATAGAAACAGAAGAATGTACGCCTTGAACAAATGAACCGCCAGTATTTACGGGAGCGGTTACGATATTTGAATTGGTTGAAGTGTCATTTCCTGTAACTAAATATTCAATAGTAACATTTAAGAATTCTGAAATTTTTTGAATATATTTTGATGATGGAAAACTACCCTCATTTTTCCAGCCAGTAATGCTACTGGGTTTTATATTCAAATAATTTGCTAAAGAACTTGCAGTTTTACCTTGTTTTTTGAGTAAGTAAAATATTCGTTCGTTAATTTCCATAAAAACCTCCGAAATATTTTAGGAAATCTTAAAAAAATATATTGACTTTTAGGAAAACCTAAATTATAATGTAACTAAGCTAATAAATTCGCTCAAAACTACAGAAAAATATTAGGTCATAAATATAGAATTGGCGTTCTCGTATTTGACTTAATTTTCTGTAGTGTTAGTGAAGAAATTAACTATTTTAATACTATTGTATCATAAAAAAATAAAAATGCAAATAGTATAATGAAAAATTTGTCAAAATTTAAAGGAGGTATGTAAATATTGATAGTTTTGGAAAGTGAGAATTTTGGTATTGAAAGAAAAAAATCTACTTGCTGTAAATAACAAGTAGAAAATAAAGTTACTGCTTATGTGAATTAGGGTTGTCGGTTCTGCCGAGCAGGTAGTCCACGGAGCAATTAAAATAATTTGAAATTTGTTCAATTATTTCGACAGATGGTTTTGCATTACGTTTTTCAATATCATAAACAAAACTTTTACGTAAATTACAACTTATAAGTAATGTTGATATAGAAATATCATTTTTTTTACATAGTTCTTTTATTTTATAAATAAATTGTTGATTATCCATAAATAGTACAGCTCCTTTTTGTTTAATATTAACAAAATACGTGAAAAAACGCAAAAGCTCTTGACTTACGTGAATTAACGTATTATAATATAACTATAGTAATCAAAGATAAGAAAATTTTATCACAGATTACTAAATAAAACAAGGAGGAACAAGCTGATGAAAAGATTAGCTCGAAGAAAAAA
>CATJCJ010000647.1 GCA_949738935.1 uncultured Eubacteriales bacterium
AAAGTATAAAGACCATCAGCTTTCGGGAAACTTGAGCGATTTCAGGGAGTGTCATATTGAGCCAGACTGGTTGTTAATGTATCAAATTTATGATGATATACTGATTATCTCAGCTGCGGCAACCGATAGCCATGCCGATTTGTTGGGTAAATAATTATTGAGGATGCTTTTGTCTTGAATGAAGTGTTGCATTTTGCGATACAAATTGGTATAATGTAATAAAAAGAAAGGTGGTTTTGTGATGTCTGGAAGAAGTGCGAATGTAAGCGTGCGTGTGGAGCCGGATATTAAGGCGCAGGCCGAGGCTATTCTGGCAAGCCTTGGCGTATCTACTTCTGCTTTTGTTAATATGGCATATCGGCAAGTTATTTTGAGGCAGGGTATTCCCTTTGCTGTTGAACTGCCAACAGCGTCAGCGGCGATTAAAACTCGTGATATGATGACGGATACTGAATTTGATAAAATGCTGCAAACTGGCTTAGAGCAGGCTAAAGCTGGTGAAACAATTTCAGTTGAGGCTGCTTTTGATAAATTGTTGCAGGGATTATAAGTTTATGGCAAAAGAATATAAGGTGCATATCACAAAATATGCCTATGACCAAATAACAGAAATAAAGCGTTATATTGCTGAGGAACTTCATGCGCCAATGGCAGCTAAAAGTCTTTTGTTGGCGATGAAAAGCGCCGTCCTTTCATTGGCTGCAATGCCAGCAAGGCATCCTCTTATGCAAGAAGAAAAATGGCGTAGTCAGGGTTTGCGCCAAATGGTGATAAAAAATTTTTTGATGTATTATTGGATTGATGAAGAACATAGCCAAGTTAATATTGTAGCTGTGGTTTATGGTCGGCGTGATCAGTTGGCGCAGCTTGAGCATATTGATATGGAATGATAATAAGCGCTTATTCTTTGGGTTGAGGGATAGGCGCTTTTTTGTATAAACAACCAGCAAATTATATATAATTATAATGCAGAAACTTGATTGTATAACCTATTTTAAGAAATGTATTTAACAAAATTGCAAAACAAGTAAGGCTATGATATAATGATTTCATAAAGGGGGCGTTGTTATGTCACGGTTAATTGAAAGACCAAATTATTTGCAGCAGCTTATCGCTTTTAAGGATAAACAGCTTATCAAAATTGTAACAGGTATTCGTCGTTGTGGCAAGTCAACTTTGTTTGATTTGTATGGAGATTATTTGCGCAGTGTTGGCGTGGAGGTC
>CATJCJ010000648.1 GCA_949738935.1 uncultured Eubacteriales bacterium
CCTCCTTGTTTTTTGCAAATTTTTACACTTATCTTCATTTGCATTATTATCAAGAAGGATTTTTTTTATACTGAATACACAAATTTTTTTAAAGGCTCTATAACAAATCAGTGAATAATACTATGGCAAACAAAAAAGTTTCTCAAATGAAAACAAAGAACGCTCTGGCACAAGATGAAAACAGTAATCAAAAGAGCAACAGATTAAAAAAACTACTAATATACATAGCTATACTATCACCTGTAATTATATTTTGGTGTGTACAGATATTTAACTCAATTCGTATTGTTGGAGGTGGGAGTGGCATAATGATGATGGAAAAGATTATAGCTGCTATATATTTGACCCTGATGACAACTCATTTACTTGTTATGGAGATAGGAATGGGTTTGGTGACTATGAAATTTTAGGAAATAAAATAACATTAATTTGGCACGATCACTATAGTAATGACACTATTACTACTACTACTGTTAATGACCTGCTGTTTTCAGATGGTCATAGATATGAACCAAACAGCAATTTATCAACGTCTGTATCTGAAAATGATGTAATTTGGGGTTATATAATATATAATATTGGAATTGCCGCTATCATGTTTCTTTTATTTATAATAGGTAAGACATTTGAAAAGAGGCTTAATATTTTAAATGATGTTTGTAATATTCTTCGTATTGGTGGTCTTATAATGTTACTTATATCTCTTATATTATTTATATTTATAGTGATTAAACATTTAAACGTAATTTTTTTGGGTATTGGTGGTCTCATTTTTTTGTACGGTTTTGCTATGTTTTATAATTGGGCAACTAAAGACACTATATTTATTCATTTTTGATGGTGGGATTAATATAGAATAGGCATTTATACTCTCTTTCTAGCTTGTTCATTTTTAAATTGAATGACAAAAATATTAATTAATGGAGGAATTGAAAATGAATATAGATGATGATTTTGAAAATGATGATTAAAAAAAATGAAACAAAATATATTAATGAAAAATTCAAAAAATAAGATTGCTTTAATGATTAAGGGCTTTGGCATGTTTGAATTGATATGCGGTGCAATATGCGCTTTTTGGTTTAGTGGTTATTATGAACGTACAAGTCGTTATGGAGTTTCTATAAAGTGGGAACCTTTACATAATCCATCCGTATTTTTTACATGGATTTTAGCGGCTTTTATTTCGTGGCTGGTGTTAACAGGTTTTGCTGAAATAATACAGATATTACACGATATAAGAGAAAATCAAAATAAATAATTTTATTTATTTCTTGTTACATCTTATTATGGAGTTTTTTAAGTTAGAAACAATTTGATTATTTTAGATTGCTAACGCAAAAATATTTTTCAATTTGGAGGTAATTAATATATGGCTGTATATAAAGGAGGAAATTTAATGAAGAAAAAAATGTCATTATTGTTAACAGGTATTATATTGACATCATCAACGATAAATGTCTTTGGCGCACAGGGAATGTTCATTAATAACAAGCCGTATGTACCCGTAAGAGATACGTTTAATGAATTGGGTTTTGATGTGGACTATGACAATAAAATAGCCACGGCTATCGCTGAGGATGATAAATACACAATTAAAATTCCTAAAAACAAAAATTATTTTATGGTAAATGATAAAGGTTTAAAGCCTGATACTCCACAGAAAATAGTAAACGAAAGAATGTACATTCCATATGGCGCCGTAGGTGTCGCAATAGGTGCGGCAACAAGCTATGACAGCGAAAAAAATACGGCTCATATTCTTATGACGGAGAAGATTCTTATGTAAATTATAGCACACCTCAAGCTTCAACGATGACACAAAATAGCCCCGCTGAAATGACTAAAGTAGCATCAGCAGAAAATAACCCTAGTAAAACAATCCCTCAAAAAGCAGCTGATACTTTTACTGATCCTGAAAAGGAACTTATAAATCCGATTAAAAAGATTCTTGAAAATATAGTATAAACTTTGAAAGATCCTAAAAATTCTTGGCCTTTTGATTCTCTAAACGATAAAGTAGGTGATGATAAATTCTTAGACGAATTACATTTAGCTAATAAACAGTGGGCAAACTTTGAATTTGAAATGAAAATGTATGGAAACTACATTGAAACATACTTAACGAAAATAGAGTTGATGAAAGCTGAACTGGAACTAGAAGGAATAGAAGAAGTGTTCTCTAGCGAATTTAATAATTTTTATATAGGACTTTTAAAATTAAGTAGTGAATTAAAAATTAGCTGTTTTGATGGAGGTGGAAAAGAAAAATTTACTAACCAGTGTAATAGCGTAATACAATATTGTAATGAATTATTAAAAAAATATTTTGATTATTAAAAAATAACTCTTTACAGA
>CATJCJ010000649.1 GCA_949738935.1 uncultured Eubacteriales bacterium
CTGTGTATGTCCTTGCTTGTCCCATGTATGGCACCTTCCTTTCTTTTTTTATTGTATTCCTATTGTTTGGATTGTGTCAAGTTTTATTATACAATATCATATCTGCTCTACCGTGAAAACAGAAAAACATTTAAGTGCCATCCGAGCTAAAGAAAAACGGACGCGTTCACGCTGACAGAGAACACGGCACGAAACTTGCTGACAGCATGGTCAGAAAAATTCATATGCTGCTCCACGAATCGCTTGACACGGCGCTGAAACAACGGCTGATAGTAAATAATCCGACCAACAGAACGACCATTCCAAAGAACAATTATCCCGCAAAGCAAATTTTGAATGACGAGCAACTTGAAAAATTCATGGAAGTGATAAAATCCGATGAACGGTGGTACGATTTTTTCTATACCGAACTTACAACAGGACTGCGCCGAGGCGAAATATGCGGCTTGTGTTGGGATGACTTCGACGAGCAAAATGGCAGACTAAAAATACGCCGCAGCGTAGGCAGAATAAAAAACGGCGTTCTCCCGGTCGGCGAAACTAAAACCGAAACAGGCATGAGGGAAATCCTACTGCCGCCAAGCACAACCGAATTGCTTGCAAAACGAAAAGAAAATGCTGTCGGCAATTGGATATTTCCAAACTTCTATCGTCCCGAAGAACCCATGAATCCGCAAAGCGCATATACACATTTGAAAGTGCTATTGAAAAAAGCGAAGCTACCGTTGATACGCTTCCATGACCTGAGACACACATTCGCTACCCATGCTATCGCGGGTGGAGTAGATGCGAAAACGTTATCTGGAATTTTAGGACATACGAACGCCAGCTTCACACTGGATACTTATACCCATGTCACGACGGATATGCAGAAAAACGCCGCGAAGATCGTAGGCAATTTTATGGATAATATAATTGGAGGTATGCACAATGGCTAAACGACGAAAACAAGGCGAGGGAACGCTACGGCTCAGAAAGGACGGACGATGGGAAGGCAGGGTAGTTGTAGGATACGATGATAAAGGCTTACCCATAACCAAGAACGTTACCGCAAAAACCAAAACCGAATGTGTCGAAAAACTTGAAGCCCTCAAAGAGAAATATGGCAAACCGACCGAAAAAATAAATTCGGAAATGCCATTCGGCGAGTGGATTGATTTCTGGTACCAAACCTATTGCAAGCACACGATTCGCCTAACGACTCAACTTGAATATGAAAGCAGAATCTACAGCCACATTATACCCGAAATTGGATCAATACCGCTGAATAAGCTAACTCAATCTGATTTGCAACAGTTCTATGCGAGGACAAAATCCGGTGGTCGAAAAATAAGAGTAGAAGCATATGGCGCGGGATTATCCGACAGAGTGATAAGGGCCATACACGCCAACTGTCGCTCCGCTCTTGAAAAGGCTGTACAAGAGGGTTTGATCAGAACAAATCCCGCGATTGGCTGCAAGCTGCCACCTAAGAAATCCCGAGAGATGAAAGTGCTTACGCAAAGCGAAGTCATCAGATTTCTAAACAGAGCGAAAGAAGAAGGATACTATGAATTATTTCTGCTTGAACTCGGAACGGGAATGCGCCGCGGAGAGATACTCGCCCTAAAATGGAGCGATCTGAATTTTACGACAGGAGAGCTTCGGATTGAACGGCAAGTCAATGTGTTCAACGGAGAACAGATAATATCCGAGCCTAAGACTAAAGCGTCTATACGGACGATAATACTTCCGCCATCGCTTCTTCAAATCTTGTCAGAATATAAGAAAACCGTGGACTCCGAGTGGATTTTTCCATCGCCACTGAATAATACGAAAACAAAAAATCCGTCAGCAGTCCGCAAACGACTTCAAATAATGTTGGAGCGGGCAGGATGTCCAAAAGTAAGATTTCATGACCTAAGACACACATTCGCAACGATGGCACTTGAAAACGGAATGGATGCGAAAACGCTCTCGACAACTATAGGGCATGTTTCTTCCGAAACTACGATTGACATATACAGCCATATAACGGATACCATGCAGCGACAGGCAGCCGCAAAGATAGACCGCCAAATTGGAGGCTCAGACGCCGAAATTCCGAGGGCAGAGGAACAAGCAAGGGTAGATACCACCCCGCCCGATTTCAAGCCGTACAAGCCTAAATGTCGCAAATCCGGAACGGGCTGCGTGACGATGATAAACGACCACCTCTTCGAGGGCAGATATAGTCCAAGAAACGCTTATGGCAAGCGAGAGGCTCACAATATCTATGCCAAGACGAGAGAGGAATGCGAAGAAAAGTTAGCAGCGATGATAGCGCAGGTCAAG
>CATJCJ010000650.1 GCA_949738935.1 uncultured Eubacteriales bacterium
CCACCCCAAAAGGGATTTTTTGGTGTGCGAAGCGCCGTAATTGCTGTAACCGCTGTTGATTATATCAAGCCTTTTCCGCGCTCCAACTCTCTTTAAAGCTGCTCCCGGAGCAATAACAGAAATAGCCTTATCAATAAAATTCAAAATTGCTCACCTCTTTACAGATCGCGGGGAACGGCTCTATATATACGGTTTCTGCCTTTGTTTGCCGCTTCTTTTTCAAGTTCATTAACTTTGTTTTCCCAATATTTGATTTGGTCGCGCACTTCTTTGAGGTTCGCACGCGTCAGGGAGCGTGAGCCAATCGTATAACTTTGACTTGTTGCAATCTCCGTTTCGGCTTTAAGCCACATTTTTAAATGCTTTTGGGCTTCTTTTAACGTTATCCCCGCCATAATTAAATACCTCCTGAACGTGTCTGCCGTTTGCGGCGCTTGCCGCTTCCCGCTGCAACGGCTGTGTTTTCATCTTTTTTCTTCAGCACAACGCCCGAAATCTCCAAAGCTGCTTGTGCATAATTGCGGCAATCAAGCGGTTCATTTCTTTTTGTCCAATTCTGCTTTGGTTTCCACACAAATTGCGATATGCCTTTTCTATAAGTCAATACTCTTCTTTCCGACGTAAGACCCTTGAAATACTCCGCCGTATACCCTCGGTCTTTGTTACTTGGGAAGTGACAATAATTCGCGCCCTCATTCTCTATCGAAAGGCGCTGATATATCAAACCTTTTCCCGTGTCTACCCCTAAAGTGAAAAGCGGCGTATTTGCTCGGTTGTTCTTTGAGCCACGCGGGATATATGGCACATCAGACCCCGCGCGTCCCCTTATCGGAAAAATTCCTCGCGAAAATCTTACTTTACAAAATTTACAAACCTCATTAAAGAAATGCCCTCCTGCATCCATACAAGCGCGAAATATTTTCATTTTTGTACCATCGGCGCGGATAAATGTTTGATTCAAAAAATCGTCCAATTTATCCCATACATCTTGTTGTTTTAAGTCACCATATATAATTTGGTACTTTATGCCCCAACTTTCGTGTTCAATGCCCCACCCGACAACCTCAATTTCAAATCGGTCATCTTGTGTATCAATGCCCGCCGTCAGAACAAACACACCATTCGGTACTTCGCAATTGTATTTTTCACGGCGCATAAACAATTCGTCGTCAGCAATTTCATAGCCTTCTTCCTCCCAAGTCTGCGCCATTTCGGTATTTGTCCACACTTTCAGCATTTCAACATTGCCTTTTTTCTTTTCCTCATTGGCAATAAGAAACTTTTCAACGATTTCCCGCCACTCCACAAAAAGAGAAGCAAGAGAATTTAAGTAAAATCCGCGCACTGTCCTTTCGGGAAAGCGCGAAACGAATTTCCCCTTGACAAACAATTCTTTCCATTCCGTTTCGCTGCTTACCGCTCCGCATTTTTGACAAGTATAATTGATTTCGTCAAGATTATTTTTATCAAAATTCACTTGCGCCCACTCCAACGGCTGAAACTCACCGCAAGCGGGGCAGGGAACATTCCAAATCTCTTGTGTGCTGTTTTCAAATTCTATTTCGATTCTCGAAGCCCCTTTAATTGTCGGTGTTGAAATAAAAACTTCTTTCTTATTCCAAAATGTGGTTAAACGTTTTGAAACAAGAAGTAAGGGATCGCCCTCTTTGCCCGCTGTGGCGGGGTAAGCATCTATTTCATCTGCAAGCAATATCCTAACAGATCGGCTTCGTAAACCTGAAGGAGAGTTTGCGCCGACAATCGTTATATTTCCGCCCGGGAATTCCTTGTGCAAAATAGTGTTGCCGCTATTTTTTGTTTTGTCGCTTACCTTTTCGCGCAATGCGGGTGTGTCCTGTATCATAGGCGAAAGCCTGTCTTTGCTGAAGGATTCACCCATTTGCAAATTTGGCTGTATCACCATAATAGGAGACGGGTCATAATCCATATAATAGCCAATCGGATTTAAAATAAAGCCGTCTGTTTTGCCGATCTGCGCTGCGCTCATAACTACAACCTTCTGAATCGCAACATCTGAAATAGCGTCCATTATTTCCCGCTGATACGGTGCTTTGCTTGTTTTCCAACGTCCCGGCTCTGCCGAATTCTTTTTTGATAATACACGTTTTTCGTCCGCCCACTGTGATAAAGTCATATCGGGTGGGGGTTTCAGTACGGAGAAAATGCGCTTAAACAATTCACGGGTTGCCGCTTTCATTGTCATTCCCTCCATTCCCGAACATTCGGTCAAAGTCCGATAGTTCGTTCAATGCTTCATCAACCGCCCCTTTTAATATTTTGCTGATTTCCG
>CATJCJ010000651.1 GCA_949738935.1 uncultured Eubacteriales bacterium
GTATGAAGCTGTAAAAGGTTTGGTTTCACAAAAAATCTTGATTTGCCTGTACCTGAACCGCCGATTACAAGAATATTATTATTTCTCATTGTTTGTCTTGTATTTATGCTCATACTCTCTGTTTTGGTAAGTATCATATTATTTTCGGGGTTTTTATCTTTGTATTTTCTTATATCCAAAACTGTTCCATATTCTGCCGAGCCGTATTCCTTGCCGGGCATTGTGTTTCTCTTGTTAAAAACTATCAGCAGTACGGCAAGGAAATAAAAAAATAGGCTTAAACCGCCGCAGGCAAGGGATTTTGAATCATATGCTATTTTAAAATCACTGAAAAAACCGTCAATACTTTCCGATACCTCAATAAATTTATCAAGAATATTACTTTGTGCCGATTGAAACCAAACGTCACCGCAGCGATTGCCAACATAAAAGACAAATAAACCAATAATTATCGCAAATATAATATTTGACTTTTTCATCTTGTGCTGACCTCCCTGTGTTTGACAGGCGTTTTATGGCTGACATTTGTTTGTTTTCGCTTTATTTTGCTGACAGAATTAAAAACTTCTTTGATGGAACGCTTTGTTTTTACTTCTTTACCTATGATATTTCTTACGATGTTGCTTAGAACGGCGCTGTCTTTACGCTGATACAAAATTCTGTATCCGTCATCTGTTTTCTGAATAGCGAAAGCAAGTCCCTGTTTTTTGCATTTGTGACAAATTTCTTTAAGATAGTCTTTTGACTTGATTTCTTCGGATAATTCCAAGTCACGACCCATTTTTACAAGACTTTTTACGGATTTATGACCTGTTTCCCTGAAATTATTTATTGCCTTATGACCTGCTTTTTTGCTGATATTCAGTGTAAATCTGCCGAAAAAACGGAGAGCCTTTTTTAATAAATCCGCTAAAATATTTCTTCCTTGCTCCTCCATTATTTTTATCGCCCCCGTTATTATAAAAGTGTACTTACATTCAAGGCGGCGGTCTGATGTGATATATAATTTTCATAAATTTTACCTCCTGTTTTAATATTATATAAAAAAACATCTTTCTAATTGAAAAATGTGTTGTTGTCGATGTATATTTACTTTTTTGGTGAAAATCTCAATAAAACATCAATTTTTGTTTTTTTGTCTGTTTTAGTTCGCTCTGTTTGCGCCGGTTCTTCCGAAAACTCAAAATCGTCAATATTTGCTATTATTGCTGTTTCGTTTTCTGTTTCGGCTATAACGCTGTCGTAATCAAATACATCAGGATTGCACAATTTATTTATA
>CATJCJ010000652.1 GCA_949738935.1 uncultured Eubacteriales bacterium
AGTTGACGTAGGCTTTCGACTACGCCTGCCTTCCGTCTCCTTGTGAAAATAATTTTTGCCTCGCCTCCTTTTTTTCATTTTCAAGTTGATTGACTATAAATCAGCGCATATAATTGATTACCATCTAAATTTTTGAATAAAATATTATTTTCTATCTATACTGGAATTATCGTCGTGTTAATACTATTTAAAAAAGGAGGCTAAAATATGCAGGAAAAAATCGAAACAAATGAAAGTAAAAAGATTTCCGAAACAATCAACAAACTCGTAAGTAATGCTCTTGAGGCATTAAACGAATATATGACTTACGACCAAGAAAAAATTGATAAAATAGTAAAGCAAATGGCTCTCGCCGGACACTCAAAACAAACAGAACTAGCGAAATTAGCTATAAACGAAACAAAAAAAGGAATTTACGAGGATAAAATAACAAAAAACATATTCTCAACAGAATACGTATATCACAGTATAAAATATGATAAAACAGTTGGTATAATCTCTGAAAACGATGAGGAAGATTATATGGAAATTGCCGAGCCCATAGGCGTAATAGCCGGCGTAACACCCGTTACAAACCCAACAAGTACAACAATGTTTAAATCAATAATCTCAGCAAAAACAAGAAATCCCATTATATTCGCTTTTCATCCATCATCACAAAAATCCTCCGCCGCCGCGGCGAAAGTAGTAAGAGACGCCGCTATCGCAGCTGGAGCGCCAAAATATTGTATACAATGGATTGAAACACCGTCAATCGACGCGACCCAGCTTTTAATGAATCATCCAAATATATCAATGGTTCTCGCGACCGGCGGCGCCGGAATGGTCAAAGCCGCATACTCAACAGGAAAACCCGCGTTAGGTGTAGGCCCTGGAAACGTTCCATGTTTTATAGAAAAATCAGCCGATTTAAAAAGAGCTTTAACAGACCTTATGCTTTCAAAATCATTTGATAACGGAATGATATGCGCCTCAGAACAAGCTGCTATAATTGAGGAACCAATTTATGATGAAGCGATAAAATTTATGAAAGCAAACAACTGTTATTTCACAACACCTAAAGAAACAAAAAAACTTGAGTCTTTTATAATCAAACCCGAAACAGGTGCCGTAAATTCCGCTATAGTCGGACAATCACCATATATAATAGCTCAAATGGCGGGAATAGAAATCCCCGAGGACACAAAAGTTCTTTGCTGTGAGATAGACGGTGTTGGTGACGAATACCCCTTAAGCAAAGAAAAACTCTCTCCTGTCTTAGCGGTTATGAAAGCAAAAAGCGCGAAAGAGGGAATAGAACTTGCCGAAAAAATGGTTATTTTAGGAGGCATGGGGCATTCTTCCGTTATTCACTCAAACAACGACAATATAATCAATAAATTTGCCTCAACATTAAAAACAGGACGTATAATAGTAAACTCACCGTCAACTCACGGAGCGATAGGTGACCTGTACAACACAAACATGCCCTCATTAACACTTGGCTGTGGTTCTTACGGTCACAACTCAACAACATCAAATGTAACAGCTATAAATTTAATAAATAAAAAAAGGGTGGCAAAAAGAAGAGTGAATATGCAATGGTTTAAAATACCGGAAAAAATTTATTTTGAGTTTGGAGCCGTTCAATATCTTGAGAAAATGCCTGATATAACAAGAGCTGTTATTGTAACCGACCCATCTATGGTAAAATACGGTTATGTTGATAAAATACTCTATCACCTAAGAAAACGAGCCAATCAAGTACATTCAGAAATTTTCAGTGATGTTGAGCCTGACCCGTCAGTTGACACAGTAATAAGAGGAGTACAAGTTCTTAAAAGCTTTAAACCCGATGTAATAATAGCTCTTGGCGGAGGTTCGGCGATAGACTGCGCGAAAGGAATGTGGCTTTTCTATGAACAGCCCGAAGTCGACTTTTCAGCGATGTCACAAAAATTTCTTGACATAAGAAAACGTGTTTACAAAATACCCGACTTAGGCAAACTCACAAAAATGGTATGTATTCCAACGACCTCTGGAACAGGTTCTGAGGTAACAAATTTCGCCGTACTTACAGACAAAGAAAAAAATATCAAATATCCTCTTGCCGACTACGCTTTAACTCCAAATGTCGCAATAATAGACCCCGACTTTGTAATGACCGTTCCAAAAACAATTACAGCGGATACAGGGCTTGATGTATTAACCCATGCCATAGAAGCCTATATCTCGATTTTAGCGTCAGACTATACAGACGCGCTCGCAGAAAAAGCCATTCAACTGGTATTTGAATATTTGCCAAAAGCATATGATAACGGAAATGACGCTCTTGCCAGAGAGAAAATGCATAACGCTTCTTGTATAGCCGGTATGGCGTTTACAAACGCGTTTTTAGGAATAAACCACTCTCTTGCGCACAAACTTGGAGGCGAATTTCATATATCTCACGGAAGAGCAAACGCCATATTGCTTCCATGGGTTATTGAATACAATGGTCAGCCTACACCAACAAAATTTGTATCTTGGCCAAAATACACTCATTATATAGCTCCAAAAAAACTTCAAGCAATATCAAAGACGCTGGGGCTCCCTTCGTCAACACCTGAAGAAGGAATAAAATCCCTTGTAAAAGCCATAAGAGAACTTATGGAAAAGCTCAATATTCCAAAAACAATCAAAGAATGTGGAATTGACGAGGCAATATTTAATGGTCGTCTCGACTATCTCGCGGAAAAAGCCTTTGAAGACCAATGTACAACAACAAACCCTCGTCTTCCTCTCATATCAGAGTTAAAGGAACTATATAAAAAAGCCTATTACGGCAAATAAAATAATTATCAACTACAGCAGCTTTAAAATTGCTGTAGTTGACACTACATTAAATATTTTTTCTTATATTAAAATATAATTACTGTACAATAATTCCCTCATAATTGGAATTACTGTAAATTAAACATCGTTCTTGTAATTTCTCCAAACCTGTGATAAAATTACTAAGAAAATATTTTTCAGGAGGTTTGTTAAAATGTCAGGACATTCTAAATTCGCTAACATTAAACATAAAAAAGAAAAAAACGACGCCGCGAAAGGCAAAATTTTTACAATTTTAGGAAGAGAACTTGCCGTAGCCGTAAAAACCGGAGGGCCAGACCCGGCAAATAATTCTCGTCTAAGAGACGCGATAGCTAAAGCGAAAAGCAATAATATGCCAAACGACACCATTGACAGAAGCATAAAAAAAGCGGCCGGAAATCTTGACGGGGTAAATTATGAAACCATAACATACGAGGGATATGGGCCAAAAGGAGTTGCCGTCATTGTGGAAACTTTGACAGACAACAAAAACCGTTCAGCGGCAAATGTACGAAGCGCCTTTACAAAAGGCGGAGGAAATATGGGAACAACAGGCTGTGTAAGCTTTATGTTTGATAAAAAAGGCCAGATTATGATTGAAAAAGATGATGACATAGACTTTGAGACTATAGAGCTTACAGCTATAGAAGCTGGGGCGGAAGACATAAATGAGGAAGATGAGGGTTATGAGATAATCACCTCGCCTGAAGATTTCTCCGCCGTTAGAGAAGCTCTTGAAAACGCCGGAATTCCGATGGCTGAGGCGTCTGTCACAATGCTGCCGCAAACATATACAGAATTAACAGATGACAGTGATATCAAAAAAATGACTCGCCTTTTAGAGCTTTTGGAAGACGATGACGATGTAAAAAACGTCTATCACAACTGGGACGAATAATAAAAAATAAATGGGAGGACTTACAATGTTAGATGTAAAAAGATTCAGAACAGACTTTGACGGTATAAAAACAGCCTTGGCAAAAAGAAATAAAGAATATAATCTTGAAAATTTTGTTGAGCTTGATAACAAAAGGCGCGCGTTGCTTGGAGAGGTTGAGGAACTCAAAAACAAACAAAACACAGCGTCAAAACAAATTCCCATTCTAAAAAAAGAAGGCAAAGACACAACTGGCTTAATGAATGAGATGAAATCTATTTCAAATAAAGTAAAAGAACTTGATTCTCAAGTCAAAACTGTTGACGAGCAAATAAAAGATTTTCTTTTAAGCGTCCCAAACACACCAAATGAGCTTGTACCAAACGGAGCTGATGATTCTGACAATATTGAAATGAGAAAATGGGGAGAACCAAGAAAATTTGAATTTGAGCCAAAACCTCACTGGGAAATTGGTGAGAAATACGATATTCTAGACCCAACAACAGCGGCGAAAATCGCCGGAACAAGATTTACCGTATACAAAGGACTCGGAGCAAGACTTGAGAGAGCGATAACAAATTTTATGCTCGATACTCATGTGGACAAACATGGCTACACAGAAGTATTTCCTCCTCAAATGGTAAACCGTGACAGTATGACAGGAACAGGTCAGCTTCCAAAATTTGAGGAAGACGCTTTTAAAGTAGCCAACAACGGTTTTTTCCTTGTTCCGACAGCCGAAGTACCTGTAACTAATATGTATCGAGACGACATTTTAGACGGAGCGAAATTAACCATAAAACACTGCGCGTATACAGCTTGTTTCAGAGCTGAGGCGGGTTCAGCGGGCCGTGACACAAGAGGACTTATCCGTCAGCATCAGTTTAACAAAGTTGAACTTGTAAAATTCTCAAAACCAGAAAATTCCTATGATGAACTTGAAACATTGACAAACGACGCCGAACACATCCTACAGCTTTTAGGTCTGCCATACAGAGTTGTAAGACTTTGCGGGGGAGACTTAGGATTCAGCTCAGCTATGACATACGACATTGAGGTTTGGATGCCAAGCTACAACAGATATGTTGAAATATCAAGTTGTTCAAATTTTGAGGACTACCAGGCAAGACGAGCGAATATTAAATATAAAGACAACATAAAGGACAAAGCAAAATTTGTTCATACATTAAACGGAAGCGGTCTTGCTGTTGGAAGAACAACAGCGGCGATTCTCGAAAACTTCCAGCAGGCTGACGGAAGTGTAAAAATCCCCGAAGTTCTTATCCCTTATATGGGTGGCATATCAGAAATTAAGTAATTTATCAATGCCACCTAAAAAAAAGTCCTCGCTTTTTTGTGAAAAGCGAGGACTTTTTTTATAAAATAATACCGCTCAAAACTTTAAGGCTTTGCCTCAAATAACGTGAGTTCAACGAGGAATAACCTTGAAACAGCGAAACGTAGTTTCACACAAAAGTTTTTGCCTCGCTTTTTTCAAAAAGCGAGTGAAGTTTGAGGCAAAGCCTCAAGGTTTTTAACGCTTAAAGAGCATTTTTGGAGATTTGGCCCCTTTTTGCGATAAAAAAAGGAGCCAATTATAATATAAATTCCATCGAAACTCACGTTAAAATAATTATAAATTATAATAAATGGGAGAAATTAATTATATGGACACAGTTTTAGTGATTATGCAAAAAGACATAAAAACAGGTTTTCTTGAAAAAGAACTGGCAAGTCTTACAATACCTGAAAATGAAAATTTAATAATAAATCTTTTCGCGATAGAAGACATAAAAACAAAGAAATTAAAGATGTGCCTAAGACTTTCCACAGAAAGAGATGTGGAAGACTGGGAGTACTCAGCAATCTTCGATTACTATGACACAGATATATTTAAAGAATATGCCGAAAACATCACAGAGGAAGAAAACTATTATAACCCCGCTTGGGAAATTATATTCGATTATACAGATGATATAAACGAACTGGAGAAAAAAATAATAAAAATACTAAGTATACACAAAAATGAATTAAATGATGTTTATAAAATAATAAAAGATAAGGAAAGTGAGTATAAATGAAAAAAAGAAAACTATATATAACGCTTCTAACAACAGCAGCAATATTTTTAGGAATACTAACAGGCTGCTCCAATTCTGACGGAGAAGAAAATTTCTCACAAAACCAGGATGAAATATCTTCCGAAACAGAAATCGAGGCGGAAACTCATCCAAACGTTATTCCCGAACCAACAGAAGAATTATATACAAAATTAGAAAAAATGAATAATTCCTGTGAGAGATACCGCTCAAAATCAAAAGAAAACAAAGAATTTTACTCATGGGCCGGCTTTCTCTCAACAATTGACAAAGAAACGAAAGAGCAAAAAGAAATCACCCCTGATATGCTTGTTGAACTTGGATATTTAAATAAAGAAAACAATATTCCCGAAGCTTTTAATGTATATATGAAACCAATAGATATAGACCCAAGCTATAAAAAAACAGACCTTGAGATATTTACCGTCACGGAGACAACCAAAGGTTACGCAATATATAACGTGACTTACAAACAAAATCTTATTCCGGCGGATAATTTAAGAAAAGCGCTTTTAAAATATAATCCTGATAACGGCTCCATAACAAATCCTGAAACAAACGGAGAGGTATATAACGCTCTTTTAATAGCGATATCCTCTGAAAGAAAAGACCATGCGCCTGAATTAAGCTCTGTTCCAAATTATATAGTAAGATATGCCGCAAATAACGATTTATACGCTATTGTAATACTTTCCGGAACAGATGACGCAACAGATATAACTGAGTATCTCCTTAAGAAAGAAAACGGAAACTGGGCTGTAGTAAAAAAAGCTTTAGAAAACGAGGAAAATATAAAAGTCTCATTAAACAATGAATATCCAAATTTTGATTTTAACCTTCTTCCCCCATACACATTGTATGAATACCGAAAACAAGTTATGACAACAGAACATTATGAGCACATTTTCAATATGTTAACCTCACAAAATATAATTGATAAATCTGACACTGTAACTTACTGCTGCGGAACCCCAAAAGTTCTTTATATTGAGTTTGCCTCAGGTAAAAAAATTGCCGGCGGAGCGGGTGAAAACAATGAATTCAACTGCGATTTTGTTGAAACCTATGAAGACGCGATAAAAGAACTTTCTCGTTTTGGTCAGCCTGTTCCGGCGTTTATATTAAAATATAATCATTAAACCTGTTAATAACCATTAAAAAGCGATAAAAATAACGGCTGACTGATTTAATTTTAGTCAACCGTTATTAGACTTCTTTCGAAACCGTAAAATTACATCAATCCAACAAAAAAATATTTTATTCAATGTTTTAGCGAAAGGCGTTTTGCTTTTTAAACGCCGAAAGCGTTAAAAAGCATTGAGTGAAATATTTTTTTAATTTAAGTGTAATTACTATAACCTGTCTAAAAACAAAATATAAAAAAAATCAGCGAAAATAAAATCATTTTGGAACATAATGATATTATTTTCACTGAATGAAATTTTAATAGTTTTTAGACAAGCTCTTATAAAGCTTATCCCGCTCTCAGCATATTTTCAATAAAAATCCCATAACCTTTGGAAGGTTCTCGAACAAACACATGAGTAACAGCGCCAATAAGTTTACCATTTTGAATAATAGGACTTCCGCTCATTCCCTGAACAATACCATTTGTCTTATCAAGCAGCCTTTCATCTGTAATTTTAATAACCATACCTTTGGAATTATCTCTGTTATATCTATTCACACTTTCAATATAGATATTAAATTTCTCAACTTTATCGTCTTCAACATTCGATAAAATATAAGCTTCTCCCTCAGCGACCTCATTTTGCAAAGCGATAGGCATTTCATCACCGGAAAAATAACTTTTATCACAAACACCAAAAATTCCATGAGTGCTGTTTGTATCAATTTTTCCAATAACATTTGCTTTATCTATATTCCCCAAAAGTTCACCCGGGTCTCCTGACTCGCCCTTTTTAATAGACGCCACTTTAGATTTCATAATTTCCCCTGATTTCACTTTCATAATCTGTTTTGTGTCAACATCTACAATACCATGTCCCAAAGCGGCGAACCTGCCGGTTTCCTTATCAATATAAGTTAATGTTCCAATTCCCTGAGTACTGTCTCTAACCCAAATACCGATTTTTCTTTTCCCTGACTCTTTGTCAGAAACAGGAAGAATATCGGAATAAAAAGGCACATCATCTCTTTTTCCCTCAATACGCACAGCACCCTCCGAATTCTCAACAACAGAAATGAGCGTTTCCTTATCAGAAAGCTCAACACCATTAGCTCTAAGCAAAACATCACCCGACTCAAGTTTACCGTCACAAGGTATATATTCCTCACCGGCAGAATTTTCAACTTCCCCCAAACCCAGAACAATAACACCATCAGTATCAATTTTTACTCCAACAGTTTTTCCACAGGGGACAACACTCAAATGAGGCAAAACAGAAACTTTAACATCCTTCATAGGAATTCCCATAAAAGACAGTTTCATATCCATAGTACACTCACTGTCAGACCAAACATATAAAGGCTTGTCCAAATCAACCGAAACAGATTCGGTTAGTTCCTTATTATTTATGTTAACAACAGCCTTATCTGTTTTTAAAATAGTAGCGACAACGGGAACATTAAAATCAAAACTATGCTCTTTTCCGGCAATAACATGCAACTCACTTGGAAAAGCCATAAAATCAAAAATACCTTTTCCCAAAAAAAGAGAAAGAGCGATTACAATTAAAAAAAAGTAGAACTTTTTCAATTTAAAAAGTCCGCAAAAAAAACGCATAAAAGTCACTTCCCAAAAAAAATACCGGTATTGTGGAAATTAATAAAACCACCAAAAACAGACAAAGCTCAAAATTTCCACATATATAATATTTCCTTTTGACAAAACTATTATACGTTAAAAATTATAATGACCCACCATTTAATAAATTCTGTAAATAGTGGGTCATAATGACTTTTTTATTAAACAGACCTACTTTATATTTCTGGCAAAATTAGCTCCATACTCAAAACATTTTTCAATATCATCTTTGGATGGATTAAAACTAATTTTCAAAGAACCAACAGGCATTTTAAACTTAAGCTGCTCAAATCTGCCCTCAATATTAGGAACAGCCTCTCCGCTCCATCCGTAAGAGCCAAAAGCTCCGGCTAAAAGTCCCTTATGAATAGTAGCGTTAAGACCCGACAAAATATCCCAAACCGGAGGAAGCGCGTCATTAACAAGAGTTGGAGAGCCCAAAAGCAGTCCTTTTGCTGAATAAATCTCATTCAAAACATCACCCTTATCCGCCGTCTCAAGGTCATATAAAACAGCGTCAACACCAACAGACTTAATACCCTCAACAATTTTAAGAGCCATTTTTTTAGTATATCCATAAGCCGACACAAAAGCCACAATAACTTTATTTTGTTTGCTGACAACAGACCACTCTTTGTAAAGGTCAATATATTTTTTCAAATCTTTTCTCAAAACAGGACCATGTCCCGGACAAATAATATCTATGTCAAAATCTTTAATTCTGTCAAGCGCCTTAACAACATAATCTTTAAAAGGTCCCATAATACAGTCAAAATAATACTTATAAGCGTCTATAAAATCTCCGTCAATCAAATCATTAAAGACCTTTTTGTCAGCATAATGACAACCAAAAGAGTCACAGGTAAACAAAACTTTATCCTCAACAATATAAGTATACATAGAATCAGGCCAATGAAGAAACGGCAGCCAATTAAACTTAAGAGTTTTTCCGCCCAAATCCAAAGTATCCCCGTCTTTAACAATTTTACTATTAAACTCCTTATTTGTAATTTGTTTAAGAAAGTTAACAGCGGTAACCGTACCAACAACTGTAATATCAGGATTTACATCAAGCATTTTCTCAATAGCTCCCGTGTGGTCAGGTTCAGTATGGTCAACAATAAGATAATCTATATCAACAGGGTCAGCAACAGATTTTATTCTCTCAAGATACTCGTCAAAAAAAGTTTCCTTAGCGGCCTCAACAAGAGCCGTTTTTTCCGATCCCTTTATAATATATGAGTTATAAGTTGTGCCATATTCCGTACGCATAATAACATCAAAAGTACGAATATCAAAATCCAATGCTCCAACCCAAAAAATATCATCTTTAACTTTCAAAGCCTCAAACATTTTTATCCCTCCATAAATCGCATTTATTTTCACGAAAATAAAAAAATACAAATACATTATACATCAACGCAAGAATTTGTCAATAATTTTGCGAAGTTTTTTAAAATGTCTTCAAATAAGCGGTTTTTATTCTAAGCATTTCTTCAACACTTAAGTCTCTTGGAATTTCCAGAAGTGACAGGAGAAGTTTTTCTCTCTCATTACACTCGGAAATTCTGGGATTTTTCATAAAATTCGGAAAATACAAATATATTTTATGTCTCATAAACCCATAAATATCAGGCATAAAATCAAATCTTTTAAATACAATATATAAAGTATTCAAATAAAACATCTTAATAAAGTCCCATTCAATTTCATCATAAATAGTCTCAAACGCTCCTATACTCTTATATTTCTCAACTTTCATCACTTCTATATTAAGGCGGTCCAACTGATGAACAGCGTTTTTTTGTGTAACCGTTGAGTTGGTATTCACAAAATAATGATAAACAATTCTATCGACAATACACATATTACGTACATATAAATTCAATACAGCTCCCCAATAATTATCCTCATAAGCTATTTTTTCCGGAAACCAAACACCATTTTTAATAATAACCTCTTTTTTATAAATAGCGCTCCAAACTCCGCCGAACTCACCATTCACTCCCGAATTCACAATATGATTAACATACCAGCCATTTCTTTTCTCAAACTCATAACAATATTCCTTACACTCATCATTTACAACTTGTATTTGACCTTTAAAACGCTCGCGTATAAATTTTCCTCTAACCACATCAACATTATTTTCAACAGCTTTTTCATAAAGCTTTTCATACATATCAAGTTCTACCCAGTCATCTGAATCCACAAATCCGATATACTCCCCATCAGCGCATTGCATACCTAAATTTCTCGCTCCGCCCTGACGCAGATTTTCTTTATATGATATAACTATAATTTCTTTAGGAAAACGTTCTCTCCACTGTTGAAGTTTTAATAACGTCCCGTCTGAGGAGGCGTCATTTACCAAAATAATTTGTAAATGTTCTATACCTATAGTTTGATTTATAATAGAATTTACACATCTGTCAATATATCTCTCTACATTATAACATGGAACAATAACACTAATATATATGTTGTTTTTACTATCCTCCTTTAATATTGTAATATCCTCCATACTATCCAGCCCGCTCGGCTCAAAATCTATTTCCATAAAAACAACCTCCTTATCCATTAAACTTCTTTCGAAACCGCAAAATTATGCCAATCCAACAAAAAAATATTTTACGAGTGCGTAAGCACTGCTGGTCGGCAAGCGAATTGCAAAGCAATTTGCAGTCCGTGCAAGTAAAATAATTTTTTTGTAACTTTTAAAGGGGAATTACTATAGCATATTTTAGTTTTCAGATACGCTCTAAGAATAACATACCATTTTATTTTACGTCAAGCGCTTTCAAACCACATATAGTAATTACACTTTAGATATAGTAAAAAATATTTTACGAGCGCGTAAGCACTGCTGGTCGGCAAGCAAATTGCGAAGCAATTTGCAGCCCGCGCAAGTAAAATAATTTTTTTGTAACTTTCAAAGTGTAATTACTATAATATTGATTCAATTTATATCAATACAATCTTAATTTGTTTATATTTTCATTGTTTTGCTATAATATTTGCATTTTTTCTCACAGTAGTATATAATAAAAAAAATTATAACTTTATTTATAGGAGGCTAAAAAAATGGCAAAAGAAAAATTTTATATAACAACGCCGATATACTATCCAAGCGATAAACTTCATATAGGTCATTCATACTGTACTGTAGCGACTGACACAATGGCGAGATACAAAAGAATGAGAGGATTCGATGTTAAATTTCTGACAGGAACAGACGAACACGGACAAAAAATCGAGAGAATAGCGAAAGAAAAAGGAGTCTCCCCAAAAGAATATGTAGACGGAATTGTAAAATGGGTTAAAGAACTCTGGAAACTCCTTGATATAAGCTATGATTACTATATAAGAACGACTGACGAAAAACACATAAACGCCGTTCAAAAGATATTCAAAAAACTATATGAAAACGGAGATATTTATAAAAGCTCCTATGAGGGATTATATTGTACACCTTGTGAGACATTTTATACCGAAAGACAGCTTGTTGACGGAAAATGTCCTGACTGCGGCAGAGAAGTTGAAACACTAAAAGAAGAAAGTTATTTCTTTAAACTCTCAAAATATCAAGACAGAATTATTAAACATATTGAGGAACATCCTGATTTTATACAGCCCGCGACAAGAAAGAATGAAATGATTAACAATTTTTTAAAGCCAGGGCTTGAAGACCTTTGTATTTCAAGAACATCTTTCAAATGGGGAATTCCTGTTGACTTTGACCCGGGACATATCGTATATGTATGGGTAGACGCTCTTTCAAACTATATTTCAGCGTTAGGATATGGTTCCTCAGATGATTCTGATTTCAAAAGATACTGGCCGGCGGATATCCACGTTGTTGGCAAAGAAATAGTACGTTTTCACACAATAATATGGCCGGCTATGCTTATGGCATTAGACTTGCCTCTCCCAAAAAAAGTTTTTGGTCACGGATGGCTAATAATCGGCGGAGGAAAAATGTCCAAGTCAAAAGGAAACGTTGTTGACCCAAAAGTACTTGTCGATAAATACGGCGTTGACTCAATACGATATTTTCTTCTTAGAGAAATCGCCTTTGGACAAGACGGAAACTTCACAAATGAAGCTTTAATAAACCGAATAAATTCCGACTTGGCAAATGATTTAGGAAACCTCCTCTCAAGAACAGTAGGAATGATTGACAAATATTTCAAAGGAATTCTTCCCTCAGAGCAAAAAAGCAACTCTTTTGACTCAGAAATTATAAATACAGTCCAAAACACAGTAAAAAAAGTTGAGGAATATATGGAAAAAATGCTTTTCAGCGACGCTTTCTCAGAAATATGGGTTCTTGTAAGAAGATGCAACAAATACATTGATGAGACAACTCCTTGGATTTTAGCTAAAGATGAAAATAAAAAATCCGAGCTCGCCGGAATTATGTATACGCTTGCCGAAACATTAAGAATTATCGCTGTATTAATAAGTCCAGGTATGCCAAATACCCCAAAAGAAATTTATAAACAACTATGTATAGAAGATGAATATTTAAAAACATGGGATTCCATTGAGAAATTTGGAAATCTCCCAAAAGAGGTTAAAATTCAAAAAGGTAATGTTGTCTTTCCAAGACTCGACCTTGAAAAAGAGCTTGAGGAATTAGAAACGGCAATGGCAAAAGCGCAAAGTGAAAGTGTAGCCAATAAAAAAGACTCAAAAGAAAATTCTCAAAAAGAAGAACTTATTACAATAGACGACTTCTCCAAAATAAAACTCAAAGTCGGAAAAATCATAAAATGTGAAAAGGTAGAAAAATCAGATAAACTTTTAAAATCACAAATAAAAATCGGTGATGAAGTCAGACAAATTGTCTCAGGAATCGCCGCTCATTATTCGCCCGAAGAGATGGTTGGAAAAAAAGTGGTCGTTGTCACCAATCTAAAGCCCGTAAAATTAAGAGGAGTTTTATCAGAGGGAATGATACTCGCGGCTTCCGATGACGAGGGAAACCTGAAAGCAGTAACTATAGATGGAGACATCAAAGACGGTTCAGAGGTAAAATAATATCGTGGAGTTAAAAAAAGGATATACAACCGGAACATGCGCCGCCATAGCGTCAAAAGCGGCGTTAAAAATGATTTTTCTCAACAAAACAATAAAAAAAGAATCTGTTCTGACGCCAAAGGGAATAATTGTTGAGGCGGAAATTCTTGAGCCAAAATTAAATAAAAACTCAGCCGTCTGCGCCGTAAAAAAATACTCGGGAAATGACCCTGATATTACAAACGGCATTCTCATATTTGCCGATGTAACTCTTACCAAAACAAAAGGAATATCTATTGACGGAGGCAAAGGCGTCGGACGAGTTACAAAATCCGGTCTCGCTCAAAAAATCGGCAGTGCCGCCATAAACGATGTTCCAAAACAAATGATTATAAACAATATAAAAAATCTGTTTGATAAGTTTGGTTATAACGGCGGAGTGAAAGTAACAATTTCCGTTCCCTCGGGCGAGAAAATCGCGAAAAAGACTTTCAATCCTCGTCTTGGAATTATCGGCGGAATATCTATTCTTGGAACAACCGGAATAGTTGAGCCTATGAGCGAAAAAGCGATTATTGACACAATAAAAGCGGAAATAAACGTAAAAAGAGCGAATGAAGGAGAATATATTATAATTTCCCCGGGAAACTATGGTCTTGATTTTATAAAAAAAGAGCTCAACATAAATCTTGACAAAGCGGTCAAATGCGGCAATTTTATAGGAGAAGCTTTAGACTTTGCGGCGAAGGCGGGTTTCAAAGGAATTATCCTCATAGGGCATATAGGAAAATTTATAAAACTTTCAGGAGGAATTATGAATACTCATAGCAAAAACTCCGACTGCCGAATGGAGATTATAGCCGCCAATACGGCATTATTTTGCGAAAACCTCTCCGTCATAAAAAAAATTATGGAATGTGTTTCAACAGATGAGGCAATAAATATTATAAAAAACCATAGTCAAAATATTTTGGACAACGTCATGAAAACCCTCGCGAATAAAGCTCTTTTTTACGCGGAACGCCGAATTAAAAATAACGTTTGTTTTTCTCCTGAGTTATCATTTCTAACATTTTCAAACGTTCATGGTATTCTTGAAAAAAGTGAGAATTTTACTGAGATGATTAAAAAATTAGACCTGTTTAGTAACCTAAATGATAACGATTGACAAAAGATTTTTTTGTCAGTCGAAGCCTGATTTTTGCGGGAATACTCGAAGCGGTATTTCAAAAAAATCAGGCAAAGACAGGCGGAAAAAGATTTGTCAAGCTTTATTATGGAGGTTAC
>CATJCJ010000653.1 GCA_949738935.1 uncultured Eubacteriales bacterium
GAAAGCAAAGAGCCATCCTGTATTGGCAAAGCATTTCGGATTCCTTGGGGAGATTGCGGCAAACTCGGTAAATGCGGGCAGAAAACTGTACCATACCTGTATGGTGACGCTCTCCCTGTGTATGCTCCTTGCCTTTGGGTTCCTTGCGGTTTTCACGGCCTCCGATATCAGCAATGCGCATGCGGAAGCGATGAATCATTTTGATGTGAATATCACGCTGGGTACGGGGGAGCGGATAGAGGATGCGCTCCTCGCGGAACTGAAAGCGGTGCCGGGAGTGCAGGAAAGCAGTGTCTATGCAAGGGCAAACTGTGCCGTATGGCTTTCCGGGAGCGGCCAGTCAGAGGAATTTCTCCGGGCAGGAGGTTTTGATGCCGCAGATGGTTTTATCGTTCAGCGGGACGGGCGCTACCGTGTGCCCTGTGTGCTGGTGGGGGTGGAGCAGGAGGTATACAATGCCTGCCTGCAGGAAGCAGGCGTGGAAACTCCGCCGGAATCCTCTGCCGTCATTGTGAACAGTGTGGTGAAGGACCCTGGTGCAAGGGATTATGAGACAATGCAGGAAACAATCCCATATCTGAATTTTGGGCAGGGGCAACAGTTGGAACTGACGGAGAAATATTCAGATTCTGCGCAGGGCGACTATGAATTTATGGTGGATGTGGCGGCAGTCCTGACCTCAATGCCGGAGATCGGGCTTAGTCCTTCGTTTTATACACTTCCCATTATCGTGCCGATGGAAGAGTATTATTCCATCATCGGAAACTTCTGTGATGAGATGGAAGTCTATAATTACAGGAACTATGTAAACTATGTTGTACCGTCCGGCACGGATGAAAAGATTCAGAGAGAGGCGGAAATAATATGCAGCTCCTATTTGGGCAGCAGTGATTTTATGACTTCCAGTAAGACGGAGCGCATGAGGAACCGGGGGAGGATGACAGGGGCAACAATGTTTATCGTATGCAGCCTTGCGGCGCTGTTCGGAATCGTAGGTATCTCCTCAGTGCTGTCAGCAATCCTGAACAGTTTAGGCCAGAGACGAAAGGAATTTGCCATGCTCCGCTCGGTAGGTGTGGATGAAAAAGGAATACGGCGGCTGCTTGGGATGGAAGGCTTTCTGCTGTCAATCCGGCCGATACTGATTGGGCTGCCCTTGCTCGTTATCGTATGTGTTGCGCAGTGCTATATGATGGGTGTGCCTGTCATGGAATTCCTATATACCTTTCCAGTGTGGGTATTGGTGGTATATATCATACTGGTGCTGTTTGTGATAAATGGAATATATACACTGGCATCTAAGAAAATCCGGGATGATGCTATTGTGGAAGCGATAAAGGATGATACAGTATAGGAGTGTGTGAAGGTCGTGCGGGCAGGGAGGAAAGCTGTTATAAACATCAAGCTGGTGCAGGAGGGAGAGCGGTTGATCTTCTCCGTAAGGAACCCCGTGGCGGAAAAGGTGCAGGTCACGGACGGTATCGTGCTGGATTCCAGTGGAGGGATGCATGGTGTCGGCCTTATGAACGTAAAGGCAGTGGTGGATAAATACGGCGGCGATTTTGCTATCTCCTGTGACGGGGATAAGTTCCAGGCAGTAGTGATGTTATAAACTTTATGGTCATTTCGTGCAATTTATAGTCACTTGGCGCAGTCCGGATTGGAATTCGGGGTGCATCTGCCGAAAATTTTTATGAAGCGGTAAAATATACGAATAGGGCAAAACAGCATAAAAATATTAAGTCAAGGAGGATGATGGTATGTCGAAAATCACGGATTACAGTTTTTTGTTTCAGAGTATGTTTGGGACAAAAAGCAAAAAGGGTATGAGCAGTATAGGCAGCTTTCAGCTGTCGCAGTTAAACAGCGGTTCTGTACAGGCGCAGTTAAAGGCGGCTGGCATTGATACGAACAGCAAGCAGTATAAGGCGGCGATAAAAGAAATGATGCAGAATGGAAATGGTGCGATGTACACAAATATCCAGTGCATTAAAAACTCTATGAAATGTTATGACAAGGACGGAGATATCATCAATCCTCGAAACGGGCTTGCCGGACTTGTGGTGACAGAAGAAAATGCAGACCGCCAGAAGCGTATCATTTCCATTTCGGAGAGCAGCAAGGATGAGATGTTTGAACTGACGAAGAAAGAGTTTCTGCGTGAAAATGGTGTTCTGAATGGCGATACGACAAAGCGCAGGGATGTGTATGACAATCTGTACAGGCAGACGAAGAAAGATGATCGGCTGGCGGCGGGATATACTATGGAGCAGTATGAGCGGACATATCGGCGGGCATTC
>CATJCJ010000654.1 GCA_949738935.1 uncultured Eubacteriales bacterium
AACATTTTTCGGTCTTAATAGCCGAAACGAACTTGAAAAATTTAATAACGCATTAGCAATAGTAAACAGTTTACGAAAATATGATAATTCAATTCCAACTATTGATGAATTAGAAAAAACCATAGAAAAGAAAAAAGAGCAGATTAATTTTTACGAAAAAAATATTTTAAGGTCAAGAGCAGATTTAAAAAATCTTGAAACTATAAAATCAAACTTATTAAGTATAGACAATTTATTTATGGAAAAATCGCAGAAACAAGAGGAAAGAACACAAGAAACACAAAAATACAGAAAATATAATGACGTTTCACTCTAACAGGAGGAAAAATTATGAAAAAAGTTTGTAAAATACTTACTGAAAAAGAGTACGAATACATAAAAAATTGTATTCAGAATATCGCTGTTAATGTCAAGGAATATAGATTTATTCTTAGCGAGCAAATGAACCTTATCAGCGATATAAACACTGTACTTTTAATGCAGCATAAGGCACACGAAAATCTTATCGCCAAAAATGATAAAATCACAAAAAAATGTATTTCTTTAACAGAGCAGCTTGCCGAAAAAAACATAACTATTGATAACCTCATGAAACAGATTGAGGAAATAAAGTCGGCAAAGAGTTCCAACAAGGGGTGGGAAAAATGGTAAACAGAACAAAAGAAAAACAAATTTCAATACGATTGTCAGAAGAAGAAATTGAAAAGCTGAAAGCCAATATTGAAATTTCGGGACTTAATCAGAGAGATTATATTGCCGGCTGTATTATTAATGACAGCAAAAATATGTCCCTTGAACAAGAAGTCGAAAAAGCAAATGCCAAAATTAAAGAACTGAAAATTTCATTATTTAAAATAAATGAGAGTAGTTCTGTTGATTATGAAAAATTAAAAAATGAATATGACGAGTTAATGGAAACAGCGCTTGAAATTCAGGAACAGGCAAAGGAATACAAGGCAAAGTTTGAAGAAAAAGAACAAAAATATGACAAGCTGTTTAATGTCGCCGTAAAATTAAAAACAAAACTGAAAAAGGAAATAGAGGATAAAAATAAGGGTATTGAATATTCAGAACAAGCCTTAAAAATTCTTATAATCAATATTTTTATTTTCCTTTTGTATGTTGTTATTATATCATTAATTGCAGTTATAAGGCATTTTGACATATTTGCGTTTGCGTATGTCCCTGTACCTATATTTTTTGTTTGGAATATCATTATAATTTACAGAATTATAAAGTATTTTTCTGATGAAGAATGATAAGAAAAGTTGGTGATTATATGAAAAAGAGAAGTACACAAGATAAATCAGAGCTTGTGAATATTGAAAATATAGTGATTGATGAAAACAAAAGCCAAGAAGAACGCATAAAGGAGTTTTACAGGCAAATAAAAAATCCTTATCGTTTTTTATGCGGAGATGTAATTGTGAATGTTATGTTCACAAAAAACGGAAAAAGTTTTGAAGATACAATAAAATACTTTTTAAAATCAGAAATGTCATAATTTTAATATTCCCAATAAATGCTATATAATTTTTCAAAATTGATTTACTCAAAAAGTGAACAAATTTAATTGTCTGTGCATATTATACAGATAAGAAAATCCAGGAGTGTGCAAAAATGATATACAATAAAAATTCAGCCATAGCTGAAGTAAACGGAAACGTTGGGTATCCCGAAATACATGGATATGTAAGCTTTGAAGAAACGGACAAAGGGGTTATGGTTACAGCAGCAGTTCACGGACTGCCTTATGGTAATGACTGTGAATCGGGCATATTTGGTTTTCACATTCACAATGGCACAAGTTGTACGGGAAATAATACAGACCCTTTTGCGGATGCCAACGGACACTATAATCCACAAAATTGTCCTCACCCATATCATGCAGGTGATTTGCCGCCCTTGTTCGGCAATAAGGGTTCAGCCTATATGTCGGTTATAACCGATAGATTTACAATTAAGGAAATAATAAATCATGTGGTTATTATTCACAGGAATCCAGATGATTTTACAACGCAGCCTTCAGGCAATTCAGGAGAAAAAATCGCCTGCGGAAAAATAGTTGCCTGTGAGTCAAATAGTTAAAATTTATTCAATTTTTAAAAAATTAAATTTTGTACGACAAAAGAAAAAATATATTGACAAATTCAGACCGTAATGCTATCATAGAGTCAGACTAAGCAGAAACACTCTTTGATG
>CATJCJ010000655.1 GCA_949738935.1 uncultured Eubacteriales bacterium
TATAGCAATCCTATAAAATAACACCCCTATTGACAAGAGAGGTATAATAAAGATAGAGGTGATAAAAATGTTACATAATGAAGCAAGAGAATTACTAGTAGAAGCTTATGAAAAAACAAGTAATGCAAAAGAAGTGGCAGAATGTTTTGCAGTTGATACAAGTACAGTATACCGTTTGAACCGACAAAAGAAAAAAACAGGTTCAGTAAAACTTAGAACAAATGAACGAGGAAGAAAACCATTACTGTCTCCGGAAGATTTATCAAATATAGATAAAGCAATTCAGGAACAGGCAGATATTACAATAGATGAAATAATAGAAAAACTTGATTTAAAAGCCGCTAATGAAACTGTCCGCAAAGCAGTTATAAAAATGGGATATGTTTATAAGAAAAAATCTCTTTACGCTTCTGAGCGTGAACGTCCCCGATGTAAGAGATAAAAGAAAAAGCTGGACTGAAAATCTTCCAAATTATACTAAAGAGAAACTTGTATTTCTTGATGAAAGCGGTGTAAACACTAATATGACAAGAATTTATGGACGCGCTCTTGGCGGAACTCGTTCTGTAGATAAAGTACCGTTAAATACAAGTACAAATACTACAATCTTGTCTTCAATAAGGATTAACGGAGAAACTTCATATACAACTTACAGTGGAGGAACAACAGGAGATAAATTTGTAAAATATTTAAAGAATACGCTTATTCCAACACTGCACGATGGAGATATAATTGTTATGGATAATATGCGCTCTCATCATGTTAAGGAAGTTTCAAAAACAATAAATGATTCTGATAAAAATTTGACTTTACTCTATTTACCGCCATATAGTCCAGACTTTAATCCTATTGAAATGATGTGGTCAAAAATAAAATCTATTTTGCGTATGATTAAAATAAGGGATATTTCTATGCTCTCCGACGCCATTAAAACTGCTTTTTCTAAAATAACATCATCTGATTGTATTGGGTGGTTTTCTGCTGTTGGCTTGAGGCAATAATTTGTTGGATTGCTATAA
>CATJCJ010000656.1 GCA_949738935.1 uncultured Eubacteriales bacterium
CCAAAGGTCATTAAATCCTTAAAATCAAATTGATTTTTCATAGCGTCACCCCCATTCCTCAAAAGAATGAAGGTCAGCACACCCCGCACCGATTGCCTCATAAAATATAGGCAAAGTAAAAAATATATTTTTATACCAAACCTATAAAAATATTTTATCATATATTGTCAGCCTACGCAACAAAAAACAATTTTTTGTCTATCAACATATTCAGGTTTTACCCCCAATAAACGGACAAAATATCTTCCCGCCGCAAGGATTCTCAGCCTCACAAATCTCAGAGGCAATATAAAAAATCTGCCGTTTTCTCGGCATATCACAGAACTCCTCCATTCTCAGGCCGTGCCTCTGCCAGAGTCTATGAGCCCAATAGCTTTCAGAACCATTGCGGGCAATTAGTTTTTTGCCTCGTCAAGAAGCTTCTCTTCTTCTGTTTCAGGATACTCACCCAACCCCAAAACGGCCATAATTATTTTAGAGACATAATCAAACTCCTCAAAATTCGGGAAAACAAGCTCAGGCATTTTTGTAACATCAAAACAATTATAAAATTTCATCAGTTCCTCATTTTTCAAATCAGGATACTTTAACGCCTCAACCATAAGATGTCTGAACGCCGCCGAATCATCTTTCTCAACTTTCCACACAACATTTCCGGAATGCACAATTGGTTTTCCCTTTTTATCCGTAGCGATAGATTTTTTTGTATATTTATCATAAATTTTATCAATTTCAGACTGAGGGATAACTTTAATCTCAAAATCAATTACTCTTCCCTTGTCGTCTTTAAAAGACTTCGGTCCTTTCACTGTAATAATCTCGTCTTTCTTTTCCCTCATAAAAAATTTTAAATCTTTAGCCATAATAAAAATCTCTCCTTTTAATTTATTTTCAGAAAAAACCGCCTATATAAAGACAAGCGGTTTTTACAGCAAATTATAGGAAACAGCGCATAATTACACAACATCTTTAGCGTTAAAAGAGATTGAGTCCTCAAAAACATCTCCGTTTGTGTCAATCTTTATAAGATTGATATCACCCGTAATAACACAGCCGACAACAGTTGTCGTTTTATCACCATAATTTGTGTAATAGTCTGAATTCTTGTCATTCATAACACCTTGGATAGTAAACTCAGGTGTCACTTTGTCTTTCATATATTTTTTAACAATATCCTCAAGCCACGGGGTGGAACGCCGTCTTGTTATAGTACCTGTTATCTTGGCTCCTTTCCAGCGGCTGCTCGGCGTTGTCTCCCCCAAAAGTCTGCCTTCCCATACCTCGGGAGTAAATTTAATCTCACATTGAACAGCGTCAAAACACATAACGCCGTCCATAAATATTACTCCCTCTGTAATCATAATAGGACTTCTGTTATATTTCATAATTAATCACGCCTCCTTTATCTCGTGGAAATTGTGAAATAAAGTTTCTCAGCGCTGTCAACAGGCTCAAGTCCCACATTAAAAAATGTTTTATCACCTGAGCTTATTGTCCTGTCAACAAGAAAATCTTTATCATAATCAACATTTTTTATAGCTCCCATTTCCTCATACTGTTTTAAAATTGTACAGCCGATTCCCTCCATAATTCCCCAGCCAACTGAATTATTATCAAATTTATTTGGCGGAAAATTAAGCTGAATACTCTCGCCGAATGTGTCAAAAACTCTTATCACTCTGTTTTTACGGTATGTCTCATCTTTTCCCTTTTTAAAAGAGACAAGACTGTTTATATCATACTCAATAACAATTTTTCCCTCTTCGGAATAGCTGAAAAACAACTCGCCCGCTTTAATCGCCGCCACAGCCTCCTCATTGGTTTTAACCCCAATAATCTCCTCAGCGCCCTCATATTCAACATAGGTATTGCTGTCAGTGCTTTTCGCCGCCGCCGTAACACCGGCTAACCACGCTGTAACCTGAGACTTTGACAATTTAACACCGTCAACAGCGACAGAATTTGTAACATTAATAATTCCCTCATAATCAGCGGCAAAATCGGGAACAACAGCCTGCACACCTTTTCCGGCGCTTTCACGCAAATACTTAATCTTAGTTTTGCAGGCTGACTGCAATGTTTTATCTGTTACAGGAAAAGCGAGACAATTAAACTTAACACCCTCCATATCGTCAAGAAACTTTGATATGTCTGAGTTAGTCGGCGTAACATCTGTCCCTCCCGCAAGAGTGACTCCCGCCGCCTCTTCAAGTTCACCCTCACCGCTGAAATCAATATAATCGTCATTTTGTTCTATTAATTCAGCAATGTCAGCGATTCCCTCATAGCTGCTCAAAACAGTTCCGTCAATATAAACCTTAACATCAAATCCCTTAACAGGATTCGCCGAAACAGAATAACTAAAATCGTTTCCTCTTGTACCGCCGTATTTTGCGCCCGCGTTAAGTCCGCCTCCAGTTCCTTTAGCCTTTTCTCCCGATGATACATTATAAATAATCACCGCGGAAGCGTTTTTCAGAGCTTCTCTAATCAACAGCATTTGATTATTAGGGTCTTTGTCATATACACTGTATCCCAGCTTAGCATACTGAGCGTCAGGACTTGAATTATATATTGTGATAAATTCTTTCGCCGGACCATAATTATTTTTAATAAGAGGCAATAAAACAACACCTCTGTCACTGTTTCCAACTGTATCATTTCTTGTACTCTCAAAATTGATATAAGTACCTGGTCTTGTCTTGCCGACCAACTTATCAAATCTTCCTCCAGCCATTTACTTTACCTCCTTTGTTTTCCATTTATTGATTATATTTTTAATTTCTGATATTGTATATTCTCCTGTCAGACCCGTTACAGCACCGTCAAATGTACTTACCGTAACATTAAAAAGAGCCAGACAATTTTTTCTCAAATCATCCAGCCTGTATTTCTTTATATCAGCACTTTTTATCACTCTTTTATTTTCAGGTAATTCTTTATTAATTTTGACCTCCGGCAAAACCATTCCTCCTTATAGCAATTCCGGTATAGAAAGAAAAAATATTTTATTCTATATTTTAGCGAAAGGTGTTTTGTTTTTTAAACACCGAAAGCGTTAAGAAATATTGAATAAAATATTTTTTCTTTTCTCACTCTATTCTGGAATTGCTGTATGTATATTATTTTTTAATATAACTGTTAACATAATATTTCCGCATTTTCAAAATTGCCTCCATAGTATAAAGTCTTCGGCTTTCCCACTCAACGGTCATTTGTACTGTGCCGCTTTCAGTTTCAGCGATTCTTGAGGTTTTTACATAAAATGATTTTTCCGTCTCAGAACCGTCCTCATTTATAATGGTTACCTTATTTCGTTTTTTCTTAAGTCCTTCCATAACTTTCAGCGCCATATCGTGAGCCTCCCGTGTTCCTCTGTGAATAAAGCTGATATTCCACACATATGTCAGCTTGTATGTGCTTAAAGTATCGTTATCAGTCTCAACCTCAGGAACAGGAAAATAAACCGCCGGAACAAGAAAACCTTCCGGTATTTCCTCATAATAGGGATAAGGATTTTCTGAGGCTTCAAGAATAAATCTTATAACACTTGCCATTTCCTGCTCAATCAAAAAAATCACTTCTTCCCTTAAAAATAATTTTCTATAAACTGCCTCATTTTAGCTTCCATAAGACCCGGCAGCATTTTCTCAATTGTCATTACAGCTTTATCCCAATAAGGTTTTCCGTCTACAAAATCCGCTTTCAAAACCATACCGCCTTTCGCTGATTTATCATAAATAAAACGGTCACCTTTCCAATACCCAGGAACAAATCTTCGCTCTACTCCAGGAGGACAAGTTCCATGTCCGTCATTAACATACTTGGCGTAATTTACGCTTGTTCCGACTTCAAGGGTCAAATTTCCCTCTTTAAGTTCCCAGATATTATTTTCATCATCTTTGTTAAAACTTTTAAGAAGCTGCCTTGAATCCACTACCTCACGCCTTTTAATTTCATCACGCAAAACCCTAAGAAACTCAACGCCTATTCCTTCCAGAAATAATTTCAATTCTTTCTCAATATCACCGTTTCCCAGCTTATTAACACTCTCAAAGAACCTTTTCATCTCACTGAAGTCAATATTAACAGCCGCCATTACAATGGTTTTTGCTCCCGTACTTTTTTAATATTCACAAAAATATGATGATTTCTAATATTGTGAGGTTCTTCAGCAGTGTACTCAAATCTGGTATCACAATCAACAATTTTATCATTAATTCTTATATCTGTTCCAATAGGCAAAGTGAGTTTTATTTTCGCTTCCATATTATTGGCCGGTGAATTTTGTGTAACAGTGACACTCTGAGATTTTATTCCAAAATGACAGCTTTGTTCTCTGATATCCGGCGCCTCCGCGTAATTAAAGCAATGCGATACAGGCAGCCCATATCCAACAGAAACATCTTTTCTCACGAGATGATATATATCACATTTATGGTCAAAAAAATCCTCAATACTCATAAAATCCCTCCTATAACTTTCTCATTCGCATTGTAACACTGTTATTGGGTTTTGTTATGACAAACTC
>CATJCJ010000657.1 GCA_949738935.1 uncultured Eubacteriales bacterium
TGACCCATTAGGTTTCCAATCTAAAATAGACTTGTCAACATTTTCTTGAAAAAATTTCTCAAATGGATAATCGTTTCTATCCCATACTCCTTGTGGAATATTTGAAGCGTCCATAACGTGATAATACGCACCGGGAAATCTTGTCTTCCACATATTCTCAAAAGAAGCGTTCTCTTTCACATTGCTTAATTTTTCCGAAAAACTCATACCGTTCACAATATCAGCATTATAACTGTTATATGTATTCTGATATATTTTTTCAATCATATTGTTTACACCTAAAATACGCATAAATTTTTCTCCTTTCCGATAGTCATTTTACAATATTAATCGAGTAGGAGGCTGCTCTTTTTAGCCTTCTGCTCGTCCCTGCCAGGGCGCAATCAGTTTTACTGATAAAATTCCTTTTGCGCCCTGCGCAGATAAAAATGCAATTCATCTGTCAGTCAGAATTGCCTATGCTTTTCTTTAATAAGTCCAAGCATTATTTATAAAAAAAGTTTGATTTATAAGCCCCATCCAACACCCCTTTCAATGTATTTTTATTATTTATTGCTTTTGTAAGCAGATTTCTCTTTAATGCACTTTCCTCTAAAATACGCATATACTCCGCTTTCTTGTTTTGCTCGGTATTAAACTGATACTGTGCTTCCCGTCTTTTTTTATTTGCCTCGGCAAACTCTGATGAAGAAACACTTATACTTTCACTGGTTACACAAGAATGTGCGATTTCTCCATTTTCATCAAGTGCGATTAAATAGCCTTTACACGGATTTTGAAAATAACCTTTGCGGTGAATTACAGCCGAATCCTGTGCTGAAATAAAGTTTTCCACTCTATTCATTACTTCTTGTGCAAGCTTTGGGTCATTCTTCATTTTTTCTTCTAAGGCAGGCGGAACAACAATAGATTTTTTGCCAATCGTAGAACTTATTCTTGCCTGTACTTTAGGGTCAGACATAGCAGGCTCCGCACCGGACGGTTTCCAGTTTAAGAGTACCTTATCCGCGTTATCAGTAAAATATTCTTCCCACGGATAATCATTACGTCCCCATAAAGAGCCGTCAATTTTTGAAGTATCCATAACATTATAGTATGCTCCGGGAAATTTTGACTTCCACATGTCCTCAAAAGAACTGACTTCTTTTACATCACTTAATTTTTCCTTAAAAGTTGTACTGCTTCCAGCAGTTGTTTTTGAATTTTTCAAAGTATTCTGATATACTCTTTCCAACATTCCGTTTATACCTAAAATACTCATATTCTTCATCCTTTCATTTAAAAATAATATATGTAAAGACGGCATTATTTCCTTAAATTATTAAAGAAACAACGCTGTCTTTATAATTCTCCTAAATTATCATAAAAGCTCATCGCTTTTACATAAGCATATTAATAAAAAACGAGCCGTCACTTTCCACTTCACTGTCCGCACTAACTTCACCCATTTTTGACTGTGCTTTTTTAAGCAGAGCCTCAACTTTTGCCACTTCCGCCTCATCACACGCTCCGCTGGCAACGCCATTTTTACAGTCGGCTAAATCTTTGTTAAGCAAACTAATAACCATTCGTACTTCCGATGGTGTTTTTGCGGAAGCAATCTGTCTTGCTCTTTTCTCAACATTAACCGCTACAGAACTTCCGACACTTTCAGATTCTGACTCTGTGTCCATATCTGTATTAATAAATTGTTCCATATCTATACTTGCGTCTTGAGCATCGGCTGTAACGCTTGTTTTGCTTTCCATAGTTTTAAAAGCGTTTACACAGTCATTAAACAATTTGTCATCAGCGAATATTTCATCAAGAATATCTTTTGAAACAAGCTGTCCAGCTTCCCATTTAGGGTCTCTTTCTTTAATTCCAGCAACTACTTTGTTAGAAAGACTAAGATGAAATTGACTTATAGTCCATGAAACAGAAAGACGGTCATCCTTATCTGTAATTTTTATATACTCGTGTATTTTGTCCCAAAAAGCGTCCATATCAGAGTCACTTCCCGACATTCCGTTTCGCTCATAATAAGCCTTTTTAGTTTCATCATAGAGATACTGTTTCATTTCGTCAGATATAGAAACAATTTTCTTATAATCACTTCTGCCTGTAACACACATCCCCTCAACGCCATAGGAATTTTTATAATGTCCTGTAAGTAAATCCTTTAACGTATTTCTATAATAACCGACTGACTTTTTTGAGTTTCCACTTGATGATGAACTGCTTCTTTTTCCATTATTATAATTTGAAAAATTATTAATAAATCCTTGATAACTATTTCCTATACGCATAA
>CATJCJ010000658.1 GCA_949738935.1 uncultured Eubacteriales bacterium
AGGTTATTGGAGAGGGTTTTTTATTCCTTTCCTTTTGGCTTCACACCATATTTTTGTAGATATCTTCTTGCGCTGAATATGCTGATGATTTTTCCGCCAACTTCTTTTTAGCGAGATTTTCTAATATTCTGGTTTGCTCAATAATTTCATCTAATGTCATATCAGAATATTCTTTTGTTTTTGTCGGTTGTTGTTTGTCAGATGGAAGAACGGCAGCAGCGTCATATGTTTTTGTTATTTCTTCTTTGTTAGCTGGAATAACGGCGGCAATTGGTTCATCTTCTGTTACTGTAATTTCATTGTCAATTAATGATTGGATATAATCAGATATTACTTTTCTTTTAGGTTCATCTAATTTTAAAAACATTTCAATCATTTTAGTTTGAAAATCGTCAAGGTTATATTCCGCTGAAATTTCTTGAAGCAATGTATTATTATTTTGATTGAACATTTCACCTTTACCAGTTTTTAGCCATTCTTCATTAACATTGAACTCACGGCAAATACTTAATACTGTTTGAATAGAGGTATTTCTTTTTCCTGTCTCTATTAACGCAATGCTATTTTGTTTTAATCCAATACGTTTAGCAAATTCTTGTTGTGTTAGGTCAAGGATTTTTCTTAATTTTTTTATGCGGCAATTCACAATTTCACCACCTTTCTATAATTTAGAATAACATTTTTTTATTACTACGTCAATAAAAAATTACATAATCAATAAAAATAGCTTGATATTAGTGATAATGCAATTTATAATTATTACATAATCAATATATAAGGAGTGATAACAATGACTACAAGCATAGAAGAAACAAGAGAAACACTTGACGATTTTGCGAAACTATTATTTAAAATGCCCGACAAATTAAGAGATAACGCATATTTCACTCTTAATGGTATGTTTTTAAACTACGAAGTGCGAAAAACATACCCAACCTCCAAAGAAGGTGAAAGAGGTAATATAAGACAAGCTATCCAAATTCTTAAATTAAGCCATACAAAAGGAATAAGCCAAACCGAGTAGATAATTAGAAAATTTTGTAAAATCTGAAAGTTTTGTATGTTGCTTTAACAGCTCAGTCAAAACGAATAAGCCCGACAGAGTAGAATAATTAGAAATGTCGGTAAAATCTGAAAGTTTTGAATGGCAAAATTAAGGAAATGGATACAAATGCAATGCAAACGGAATGCAAGTGCAATGCAAAATTATGCAAAGTAAAGAAAAGAAAAAGAAAGTAAAGAAAAGTAAAATAAAAGAAAATAAAACATCAGCAGATGACGCGCGCGAGGGTGAAGATGTGCCGACTACCTCCCCGAGTGTTAAGGGTGAAGATGTGTCGACTGCCTCCCCGAGTGTTGAATTGCGTTAAGGTTCAAGCCTCTCTAGAACTGTCACTCAATTTTGAGTAAGAGAAAGGATTTTTCTCACAATCCAAAACTGGATTGAGTGAAAGTTATCTTTGATGTGTTTGTCGGGGGAAAATGGAACCAACCAGAGATTTTGACAATGGTGGTTTCTTAATTTTTGGAAAGCGAAAAGATATGAGTGAATGAAAGAGGAAAAATATGGGCTTCCAAGTATTGCTGAAGAAATTGAAATAATATGCAGGGATATTGAAAAGATTGATTTTTTGCTTGAAACTTTTTTAGGTTATGGTGAAAATCCCACAAAAATATTAATACTGCGTGATTATGTTACCTATCAAATGCGTCAGCTATTGCTTGAAAAGCAAACGCCGTTATGGCAGGATACAAGAGAGGAATCAAAGGTCAACAGGCTTATGGAAACAGATGAGATAAAACGGCTTGTTGAGTACGCAAAATCACAGGGAAGTAAGAACGCTGATAAGTATTATATCAACTTTAGCCGATTGGCGAATAAAGCGGCGGGCGTTAATAGCAAAGCTAGAGATACGGCGAATACAAGCTGTCTTAATAATTTAGCCTTAACTGAAAATATAATTATCAGCGTTATAAGAGAGGGAATACATAGAAAAATTCCATATAAATCATTGTATCAAAATTGTAAAAGAAAAGTCAATATTTTTTTTGAGGTTTAAAGGCGGTGGGGAAATGAATTATAAAATCAGTATAAGAGAACCGCCGCTAGTTGTGATGAAACGGTACGGCAAAAAAAATATATGGAAGAGAGGGTTGTAATTATGCCGAAACAAAAGCCGATACAACATAACGAGCTAATAACAGTTGATACGCCGCTAACCTACACGATGAGACAGGCGGCGGAAATACTTCACACAAGCCCAAAAGGGATATATGAGCTAATCAAAGCTGGAAATCTAAAAATTTTACGTCCAAGAGGCAGTATTTTAATTTATAGAAAGTTGCGAGGGCTGGAACTTGTCAATGTCATTAACTTAACAAAAAAATGCGTTTATAACCAACAGAATGTTTTGAAGAATTTTCTTTTCTTAAAAAAGTTCTGTTTTTTCTTACAGCAGATTTGAATTTTACAACATTACAAAGTATATTATTCATTATTGCGGGCAATTTTTTTATATTACAGTGAAGCATTTTAAAAATATTTTTTACAACAAAAACAGCAGTTTTTCGTATATTAGGCTTATACTCCAACTTTAAAGTTTTTTTTATTGTTCATTTCCATTATTTTTGCTTCTTCTGTAAAAAGCATTGTAACATTGTATTTTATTAGTATAGAATAAAATTCTTGTTTTATGGAATTTTCCTTTATTCC
>CATJCJ010000659.1 GCA_949738935.1 uncultured Eubacteriales bacterium
GCGGCAGTTGGAACCAACACCCGAGCATTATGTAAAATGGGTTGTAATATCTTATGAAAAGGATCCGGAACCAGTAATCATAAAAAATGATTCGAACAATCTTCTTACGGATGAAGTCAAAGAGGAGTTGCATGATATTTTGACTGATTTATATGAACAAAATGGTAAGGTGGATCTTTCCACAATCATTCCTTACCTAAAAGAAAAATATTTGCAGACATTTCAAAAACTCCCAAAAATAAAGTTAAAAGCCATTCTCCAAAGTTGTGACTTTATAAGGTTTGAGGGTGGTCCGAACCCACCAGTATATGTACATGTATTGGATGCGGTTTCAAAGACTGGATACATAGCAGAAGGGCCTAAGATAGAAAACGGCATTAAAAAACAAGAAATTGTATCTGAGACTTTTCATAAGACTATTTCCGATGAAGAGAATCCGGTGGAGAATGTATCTGAGAATCTGCTAGCAAAAAATAACCCATTTTCACTTAGAAAAAATACAAAGCTGGTTTTAGAACAGAGTATTCCAGATTCAAAACTACCTAAGATTACAACAGAACAGTCTATGAAAAATTATTTACTCATGTCAACTTTAGGACATTTAGATTCTATGGATCTAGAAATTTTATACTGGATATCCAATCTTCAGTATGCAAAATCAACATTCTTGTATGATTTAATTATGGGCGGGTTTATAGAAATTCCTGCTGGAAAAAATTTTTCTAAGGATAAGCTGAGTACTCGATTGATGCGACTTTATAAAATAAAATTTATTAATTTTTACAAGCTGTGTTCCGTAGATGAAAAAGGTATCATTACCAATAAGTCTAATCATCGGGTTTTGATGATTACTGCGTATGGTCGCACTCAACTTCGGGCTATTGGGCGGAAAAGTAATTATGAGTTTTTTATGGCATTGGATAATATAGAAAAAATACTCAATAAACTGTCTGTCAATCAATGGTTTACAAAGTACGTTACTGTATTTAAAAGTACTTTTTATTATTTAGATACTATAGTAGTAGCAAAAATTGCTGAAGCAAATGCGGCCAGAATTCCATTGGTCATCAACCTGAATGGCGTACCTGTTTTTGTAAAGGCATACAAAAGAGGAAACCTCTATAATCAGGATGTTCGTTCTGGAGAATTTGCATTTTGGCTTCAGCGTGTTAGCAATTTGTTAGAAAATTACAGTAAACTGTATATTAATAGCCAATATGTAGAGTTTCGGAAAAAGCCAAAGTTAGTTTTTGTTTGCGAAGATTTAGAGCATTGTGAAGAGGTATACCAGAATTTTCTTAACATAGTATCAGAAATGGAGAACCAGATGTTGAAGCAAAATTTGTGGTTTGCACAGGATCTTGATATTTATAATGATTTTTTGCATGCACACTTTCGTTTTGATATGGAAGGAAAGCGCGTTCCTGAGGCTATTGATGAATTTTTAGAAGTGAAAATTACTGGTTACCTAGGGGAAGAACCTGAAGATGCAAATGAACAGAGTACGGATGAGGATGAGCGTATTCTTGAAGAATTGGAATATGAGGAAAGACAGATGACGTTATTGATGGAAGAATAATCAAAAGAAACTGTGTATGAATATTAAAAAGACAAAAGCAAAAATATTCTATCAATTTTGCAAGGGTTCAGGGCTAAATAATGATGATTTATGCAGATTATAATGATAATTATATGCTTTCAATTGCAGAAATGAATGTCAAAGCAGAGGTTCATTTTTCTTGATTATTGAGAAATGTGCCTATTATATCCCCTTGTGTAGTAACCATGATATGGAAAAGCTGATGATGCCTATTGCCAATATGCTGATGTGCGTTGTTATGTCTTTCCATGTGTTCAGGCAAATTAAGTTGTTCGACATGAGAATTTCCATATTGCGCCTTACTTCTGCAAGCATTGACTGTACCCTGCAGGCAGAGGAAATGGAGCAGATGGATGAAAAAGCAAGGTATTTTCTCCGAAAGGACATGGGATTGAATTTAAAAATGTGCATTTCTCTTATGAGAACATGGAGATACTCCACAGCATTGATGTGACGCTGTCTGACAGGACTACCACGGTGGTCATCGGACTTTCCGGTTCCAGCAAGACTACGCTGTGCAACCTGATCGCCCGCTTTTGGGATGTGAACAGCGGCAGCGTGAAGATTGACGGGGAGGATGTGCGGGAATACACGCTGGAGTCCCTGATGGAGCAGATCAGCATGGTGTTTCAGAATGTATATCTCTTTGCGGACACGATTGAGAACAATATCA
>CATJCJ010000660.1 GCA_949738935.1 uncultured Eubacteriales bacterium
AAGATTATCTATGAAAATTAATTTTAAAAATCTAATGAAAAAAGCGGTATGTTTATTTTTAACAGTATCAGCTATGATGAGTCCTTCTTCCGCTTTTAAAAGTATAGTGTCAGCGGAAGAATTTAATGGATATTCATCTAAATATTACAATGATTCTATTACCTCCGGTTCTTCTTTAAAATTAACAGACGATTATTTCGCTTATGTCAACAAAAAGGTATTAGATGAACATGACCCCGAAAAAATAGGCGACAGCTGGAACTGGTTTTATGATTTAGATGACAAGGCGTATAATGAACAAAAATCAATTATTCAATCTTCCGCCGCAAACGTCAGTACCATGAAAGAAAACTCATCAGAATATAAAATTGGTATGCTGTATTCTTTAGCGGCTGATTGGAAAGGCAGAGACGAGGACGGTGTAAAATATTTTAATGAATTAATAAAGCCAGCTATGGAAGCGAAAAATATTCAGGAATTTATGAACGCTATGGCAGAACTTCAATATCATTACGGCTTTGACACTCTTTTTAATACAGAGGTTTTAACGCTTGATGAAGATTCTGATAAATATATTGTTCAGTTAAAAGGGATAAATTTTGGCGTAGATGTCAGTGAATTTGAAGACATAAATTCTGATGAAGGCGTTGAAGAAGAAATTGTAATTTATTTTAATGACTATCTTGCTAAATTACTGACACTTGCATGGCAAGATGGAAATAAAGCGAGAATGTCTGTAAATGAAATATACAAGTTTTTAAAAGAGATAGCTGATAGTCGTAAAGATGAGGACATATCAGAAAAATCTTTGACAGAATTACAGAAACTAATGCCAAATATTGACTTAAAACAATACTTGGGAAAAATATATAAAATTATGCCTGAAAACATAATTACGTTAGAAACTTCATCATTGCCAACATTAAACAAATATTTAACAGAAGAAAATCTAACGCTCCTTAAAGACTATATATACTTGATAAACCTTGAAAAATTCGCGCTCTATATGACGTCTGATATGACTAAAGCAAACAAAGATATGCAGGAGGATTTTTCCGGAGATACGACAGTCGAAAAAGACGATAAAACAACAGTAAAACAAGTCGCTTCACTTCTCGATTGGGATTTGGGTAAGTTATATACTGAGAAGAATTTCAGTGATAAAAAAAAGAAAGGAGCGGAAAATATAATTAATGAACTCCTCGCTGAATATCGTTTAATGATTCAAGAGGAAAAATGGCTTTCAAAGGAAACAAAAGAAAATGCTTTGAAAAAACTTGATAAAATAAAAGTCCGTATAGGAATTCCCGCAAATATATCGGATTATCTTTCGTCATATTCTCCTGTTTTCCGCAGCGACGGCGGCAGTTATCTTTCAAATGTAATGGCGATACGCAAAGAAAATTCAGAATGGCAGTATGATTGTTTTGGTAAAAAAGTTGATAAGAATATATGGAATTTACTTCCACAGGAAATGAATCCCTGTTATTATCCAACTGATAATTCTATAAACATTCCTGTTGCCGCTTTAGAAGCGCCGTATTTTTCAGAGAGCGCTTCAGAAGAAGAAAATCTTGGAGCAATCGGAACAATTATTGGACACGAGATTACTCATGCGTTTGACGATTTGGGCAGCCAGTATGACGGCGACGGCAAATACATAAACTGGTGGACAGATAAAGACCGAAAGGAATTTGAAAAACGTGCTGAGCGTGTTGTTAAATACTATGACGAGTATAAAACGCCCGGTGAAATGAAACAGGACGGAAAACAAACTCTTGGTGAAAATCTTGCCGACCTTGGCTCAATGAATTGTCTTTCAAGAATAGTATCAAGAAAAAAACTGTCGGTGGAAAAGTTTTTTCAAAGTTACACTAACTCGTGGGCAAGCACATCAGACGGATTTACACAAGCTATTATGTCCGGTATGGATGAACACGCTTCTGATAAAGTGCGAGTAAATGCTGTACTTAGTTCCTGCGGACTTTTTTATAAAACATACAACCTCAAAAACAATGACGCTATGTATATAAAACCATCTGACCGTGTAGAATTTTGGACAGATAAATTTTCTCAGAAAACAGATGTTAAAGATAACACTGATAAATTAAAAAAGCCGTCAAAACAAGGAGGGGGGTCTTCTAAGAAAAAGCCAGCCTCAAAGCCGACTGTTAAACCTACGGATAAAACCAAAAATAAATCTAATGAAACAAACAAAACTGAAAATAATCATAATAAAAATTCTGTAAATAAACCATCCGCGTCGGATAAACAAACACCAAATTCAGAAAACAAAAAATACATTGATGTTAAACCATCTTCATGGTATTATGAAAGTGTTATGGAGGCATATAAAAGCGGTATTATGGCGGGAGTAACAGAAACAGAATTTAAACCTGAAGAAGCCTTATCAAGAGCAATGACAGCGGCTGTACTCTACAGGTTAGAAAATTCACCTAAAACAAGTGAAAAAAATATTTTTTCAGATGTATCTTCTCAATCGTGGTATTATACCGCTGTAACATGGGCTGCGGAAAATAAAATTGTTTATGGTGTATCAAATAAATTATTTGTTCCAAACAAACCTATTTCAAGACAAGATTTTGTTGTTATGCTTTTAAGACTTAAAAAACCTAAAACTATAGATACTTCTGAATTGGATTGTTACAAAGATGCTAAAAATGTTTCTCCATACGCAAAAGACGCTATGGCATGGGCTATTAAAAATAAGATAATACAAGGTATATCTAATAATGAGTTAGCTCCGCTTGATACAATAACAAGAGCACAGGCTACGGCTATACTTACAAGGCTGAACAAATTAAAATAAAAACAATATCTAATAGAAGGCAGGCAGGAAATAAAAAAATTAACCGCCTGCCTGTTGATTTTAACTGTTTTTGCGCAGCGGAATTTCAACAATAAAACAAGCTCCCTTTGCGTTGTTTTCGGCTTTAATTTTACCATTATGCAATTTAATAATTTCTTTAGATAATGAAAGTCCAATTCCGGTATTTCCGTCTTTTCCCGTGTAAAACCTCTCAAATAAATGATTTAAAGTCAGGGAGTCAATTCCTTTTCCATCGTCCTGAATTGAGATTAATATATTTTCTTTAACTTGTTTGCAGCTAATTATAATTTCTGTTTCAACATAACGAATAGAGTTGGACAAAATATTTAAAAACACTTTTCTTAATTGAACCTCATCTCCGTACAAATAAATTGTTTCTTTTGGAAAATCAATATTAATTAATATTTTCTTTTTATCGAAAACAGCTTCCATCGACCTTATACAGTCATATAAAAATTCTTTTATATCTATTTGAGTATATTTCAAAGTCATTTGCTTGCTGTCAATTTTGGATACACAAAGAAGTTCTTCTACAAGTTCTGACATTTTTTCGCTTTCATTAATAATAATATCCGCCGCTTTTTGTGTGTCAATTATTCCTGTCTGAATTCCCTCAGCGTATCCTTGAATTGACATCAAAGGAGTTTTTAGCTCGTGAGAGGCGTTTTGAAAAAATTGTATCTGCCTTTCCTGCTTTTTCTCAATTATCTGTCCAATCATCATACCGATAATTCCCATAAGAAAACCGATAATTAAAATAATAACAATAGATATATTATTTATAGTTTTAGAAAACTTACTTATTAAGTCTATATTAACATAGATTATGTAAATTTCAGTATTTTTATTTTCATTGATTAAATTACTGTAGTTAATTTGAGTAAAAAAATATTGACCGTTTTCGGTATTTAATCTGTATATTTCTTTATCTCTAATATTATCAGCGTTTTCTTTGCAATAATTTAATAAAGCGGCATCTTTTGTCTGAACTTGAACTGAATTTCCTATATAATAAATTTCAGAATCAAGAGGTTTATAGTTTTCATCAACATAAAAATAATTAATCATATTTAAAAACAAATTTCTTTCTTCCGAAAGTGTATTGATATGTTTAGAAACACTATTGTTTATTTCATATTCCACATCTTCGGATATAAATAAATTATTATTGCTTTTTTGTTCATACAACGCTTCTTCAAGAACATAGCCAATTTCTGTTTCCAGCGCTTTTTCAGCTTCTTCAGCAAAATACTCGTCAAAAAAATATTGAAAAGAAAAAGTAAATAATAAAAATAGCATAACAAGTGATACAAGCATTGTTAATGTTATTTTCCATTTAATCTTTATCAATATTATCACTCTCCTCAAATTCCAATTTATAGCCATATCCCCATATTGTTCGAATTTTCACCCCGCTTTTAACAAACAGTAGTTTTTTTCGTATACGTCTTAAGGTTTCGTCTGTTACTCTTGTTTCGACAGCGGAATCATATCCCCATACGGTTTCAAGCAATTCGTCACGAGAAAAGCTTTTATCATTATTCTGCAGCATATATGAAAGAAGACGCAGTTCTGTCTGTGTCAGTTCAACCTGTATTTTGTTTTTGAATACAGCGTTTTTTTTCGTACTGTAAATTAAATCTCCAAATGAAACGTCTATATCACTTTTCTGAGTTTTATTGTCCATCTCAATTCTCCGTAAAAGGGAACGCACTTTCATCAACAGCATAGTAGGACGAAAAGGCTTTGTAATATAATCATCGCTCCCTATGGTAATGCCTCGTACATAATCTATTTCAGTATCTTTTGCCGTAAGAAGAATAATTGGTATTGTAGTTATTTTTCTTAAATTCTGACAAAGGGTAAGACCGTCTGTTCCCGGCATCATAATATCTAAAATAATAAGGTCACAGGGATATTTTAAAAATGTTTCCATTAAAATGTCGCCGGTTGGAAACGCTTTTACTATATATCCATCACTTTCCAAAAAATCTTTAATTAAATCTCTTATATTTTTTTCATCATCAGCTATATATATTGAATACTTCATACTTTTCTCCTATAAATTGACTAAAAAACTTATACATAAAAATATAGCAAATACAGCGGCATAATATTAACTATGCCGCTATATTCACTACATAAAATTAATTTTATATTTTATTTATTGCTTCTTGCTGTTTTTCATAAAGATTTTCTAACTGTTTTCCTATATCGTCAGCTTGTTCTAATGTTGAAATAAGAGTTTCTTTTTCCGAATCAGTGAGAATATCAAGCTTTTTGATAAACTCTCTTTCATCAAAATTTTCACCTACAACATCTTGTGTTTCAGCGGCATAGACTTTTTCCCAAATTTCAGCGGTCTTATCAAATAAATCAATATATTGTTCATTCAATTTGTCCATTTCCTCAGATGATTTTTTATCCTCGTCTGTCATAGAAGCTTTGTACGCTCTTTCACGCTGCTCATACAAATCATTCATTTGTTTATTAATTTCATCAGCTTGCTTTAAGTCGGCGGTAAGTATTTCTTTTTCCTCGACAGTAAGCCTATCAAGACTGTTAATAAAGGTAATTTCATCAATATCGCCGCTACAATCAATATCAGAGAATGTATATTCAGGGTCAAGATCACAATCTTCTGAATTAAGAATATCATATTCTATTTCGGCGGAATTTACATCGAAGTCATCTTTTTCGTCTTCCTCATAAACTGTGTAAACTTTATCCCAAAGGTCGGTATGAATATTAAAAATGTCCTCATACTTACTCTCCAATGTTTCGATTTGTTTAGAGAGTTCTCCTTTTGCGCTCGTTTCCCCAGCATAAGCCGCAATACTTCCCATCGCGCTGATTGTGAGTGCGCCAGCCAAAATCATACTTAAAAATTTTTTTCTAATCATAATAAACTATCCTTTCATAAAATTTATTTAGCTCGGCCTTGCTATGATTCTATTATAGCAGTTATAGAAATAAAATCCACATAAAACGGTCTATAATTTGTCACAAAAGTGTCACAAACGTTATTAGAAATAAATATGTAAAATAATTTTCAGTTTCTATTGTTTTATTAAAGTATTATTTAGATTATATCAGAGTTCCTATTTTGCCGCAAATAAAAAAATAACCGTTTAGATTTTTCAAACGGTTATTTTTTTCTAATACTGCCTATGACTGTAAATTCAGCATTATGGTAATTCGCAAAATTTTTAGTGCGAATAAATAAGGAAATTCTTTAATATATCATATTTTTGAAGTTCATTTGTTCATTTTTTTATTAGTTATTTACAATTAAAAGAGGCTATCAATAAAAATTATACATTAAAAAGTATTACAAGTTATACATATAATCGGAAATCAAAAACCTCTATTCAGCAAGATATAGATATAAACGAGAAGTATCACTTGTATCAATATTAACGATTAACTCTTGAATTTCTGTAAAATATTCGATAGGAACATAAGTTATATTATCTTTTAAGATAGGAGCTTCGCTTAATTGAACCGGTATCATTTTTCCTTTTATATAACTATTATCATCAATTCTTATAGTATAAATTCCTTTATTAATTAAAATTGAGCGTGTTTCATTATTCCATTCAACAGTCATTTTAAGAGCTTCAGCAATATCTCGTATAGGAACCATAAGAGTTCCGTCTTTTATGAACATATTTGTAATTTCTTTACTGCCTACAGATATTTTCTTGACATCTGAATATTCTATACTATTCTCTTTTTACTCTATTTTAGAAGCAATATTTGTAAGTGCTGTTTTGTTTTCGCCAAGCAGTATTATTTTTATTGGAGTTGTTTGTGCTGGTATACTTTTTGTCGAATATGTGTAAAACACAAGAAGGTCTTTATTTTTAAGAATATCCACATTTACTTCGTTGTTTTCCTTATCAACAATATTAATGTCTTTATTAATGTTTAAAGCGAGTTTATTTGAGGCATTTACAAGCATATCATTATTTTCAAAATATGTATCCGCATTGTTTAATATGATTGATGCTGAATTTAGCTCGTCAATTATAATTATATCAGCCTGATACTGTGGAGGAAATATCAGCGGAGCGGGAGAATATGAACTTGTATATATAGTTATAGAACTGCCTTTTTGTATATCGCTTAAAGATTTTTTATTTCCATTTTTATCATACACAAGAGTTTCTTCGGAAATTATATAGTTAATAATATTTTCAGAATTACTATTATCTTTTATTATTGTTTCAATCAAGTCTTTGTTAATTTTACTAACTGTTACATAATTTCCTATATAACTTGGTGTTTCAACATAATCATTATTATTGTTTGATATATTATGTTGAATTTTTGTTTTTGTATCAGCATATATTGAATTTCCTGAAATAAGCATTACTGTTAGTGATATTGCAACAATTAATTTATTTTTCATTTTTAACGCCACCTTTCTTATAAAATAGGTAAAAAGTATCTTTTTAAAGTTAGCCCCTTATAATATGTTATTCTAACATATTATATTATAAAATATTTTGTAAAATTGCCACAAAATTGTTACAAAAGAGTCACAACTTGCATAATTAACTTATATATAATATTTAACTTTTAATATAATGCTGGATTGTCCACTGTTCAAAAATATCAATTTTATATATTAAAAAATATAATT
>CATJCJ010000661.1 GCA_949738935.1 uncultured Eubacteriales bacterium
CTCAGGGTAAAATAGTAATAGCTATCGTGGCGCTTGTTTGTTTTTTAACGACGCTGAGAATGAGAAAGCTGACGCAGCCCGTAAAATTTAAGAGTTAAGACCTGCTAACAAAAGTCAACCCCTAAAATGAAAAAATTTGAAAAATTTTTTTAAATTTTGTTAGCTGAAAAATGGTATAGCAAAGCTGACCGCCGAACGAGGAATTTTTCGACGATCACGACAATCGTTAGGTGAACAAATCAAGCGTTAAGAACCTCGTTCACTTTGGCATAATAAATTCGTAGGAACTTGTTGGCGGCAGCCATCATATAGACCTTGTACGGCTTGCCTTCGGCGCGTTTCTTATCGAGGAATTGGTAAACGGGTTCATCTTCGGGACTGTTCTTGAGAATTACGTCAACGACTTGGAAAAGAGTTTTACGCAGGTGCGGAGAGCCGCGCTTGGAAATGCTTCGGGACTTAACGTCAATGTTTCCGGACTGGTACGGCGGAGCGTCAAGTCCGGCGAAAGCGGTAATTGCTTTGCGGCTATGAAAGCGGCGGGTATCGCCGATCTCTGCGATCAACTGCGGTGCGAGAACCTTGCCAACGCCATACATTTCCATTACAACGTTGTGTTCGGGGAGTTGTTCCGAAAGCGCGGTCATTTGCTTTTGAAGCTCCGCAATGGTTTCACAGGAACAGTTAAGCTGCGTGGCAGACTGCGCCAACAATGCGGCTATGTAATCGCTGTTAGGGAGCGTCGGAACGAGCGTTTTGGAATAGTCATATATTGCATCCGCTTTGCTGTCGGAGTAATAGTAGCCGTTCTTGTTACACCAACGGTAATACTTGTCCTTGAAAGCATTGCGAGGTATTCCGCGAACACAATCGCAATGTGGAAACTTGATCACGAAATCGATCCACTTCAGGTGCCCGTCTGAGCCGCGCTGCGGTGAGGTAAACAGCTTATTAACACCGGGAAAGGACTGATCGACCAATGAGATAAAATTATTGTTCAGCATTGTTTTGACCTTGCAAAGCGCTGTATATTGCCGATTGAGAAGCTTCAGTGATCTGCGGATCTCATCATCGGGAATATACTCACGCAAGTCCCGCCAACGGTCAAGCGCGTATTGTGCGATCCGCACCGCGTCCTTCTTGTCCGTCTTGGCTTTGCGAATAGAGTTTCCGCTGTAGTTATGCAACAGCATTGCGTTTACTACGGAAACAAATATACCCTCGTTATGGAGATATTGGGCTATGGGTTCATAATAATTCCCCGTATACTCCATAACGACCCTGGTCTCGCCGGGCAAGCGCTTCACTCGCTCTACGAGCTCCTTCAGCTCTTGCCCGTTATGCGAAACCTCAAAAGGTGAAGCCACCACTACTCCAAGGGGTTTCATTATGGCAACCGTACTCTTCCCCTTGGAAACATCAATACCTACTGCGTTCATTGCATTTCTCCTTTACGTTTATTACTGTAATCGGGAACTATGCTAAACTCATTGCCTATTCAGACTGTTGGGTGATACGAACGCACCAATGTGGCGGTTCAACCTGCTTAACCGAACGCTACAACGGAAGCATAGATGACGGTCTTATCTACGGGCGCACAAGCCCAAGGGGGAATACGTCAGTCCAATTACTGCTTCCATTATAGCTTAAACTTTGAGTACCGTCTACCCACTCTTTTTCGGGTGGATTTGCCGGTAATTATATTATAACAGGGGGATTTGAATGGAATTTTTAATTATCATATTCGGAATTTCACTCGCGGTTGGGCTGTTTATGCTGCTTGCAAACGCGCTGAAAATCCCCTATCTCAAAACCTCCAAAGCGGTAATGAACACGGGGCGCGAAGATAAGAAATTATCCAAAAATATTGAGGCGATATTGCTTGGAATTGCTGCGAAAATTGGTAAAATTATTCCTATGGATAAGTATAAAAAGTCGCGTTTGGAAAGCACTTTGAAATCCGCCGGAATTAAAATGACTCCCGAAACATTTACGGCACTTGCGTTTCTCAAAGCCTTTTGTATCGCAATTTTGGCTTTACCTTGCGCGTTTTTTATACCGCTTTTAATTCCGTTTTTCATTATCCTCGCGGTAGCAATATACTTTCGCGAGAACGGCAAAGCCGATGAAAAAATGCGCGAAAAGCGTGACTCGATCGAGCAGGAATTGCCGCGGTTTGTGGCGACTGTGGAGCAAGAACTGAAAACAAGCCGCGACGTTCTGTCGATCATGGAGAACTTCAAAAAGCACGCGGGAGTGCATTTCGC
>CATJCJ010000662.1 GCA_949738935.1 uncultured Eubacteriales bacterium
TCTATTCGCTCTTTTGCTTTTTTATATCTGTTATTGAATTTTGCTTTTTTACTGTGATAATGACTGATAAGTTCTTTTTCGGGCAGCCATATTTGAGCAGTTTCTGTTTTTTCTGATACATTAAACAGAATTTCCTTATCACGCTTAGTATTTGGCGGCATATCTTTTTCATTATATGCTATACAATATTCCTCATACAGCCACTGTGTTATTTTCTCTTTTTGAGACTGTTTTAAACTTGAAAAGCGTTTATTCATTTGCAAAAGCCGCCCGCCAATCTTTAGGTGCGTTTTAGTTTTATGTTTTTTACCCATTTTTATACTCCAAACTTATAGTAATTTTATATCTTGATTTGTTTTTACTTAATTACCTTTGAATGTTATCAATTATTATTCAATATATTTTTTGTATTAAGTAATATATCTTGTTTTTAAATTTCTCTTTATAAATATTAAAGCACAAAATTTTTTCAGCAATATTTGAGAAAACTTTAGTTTTTATCCTTCAATAAGTCCAAGCATTATTAATTTTATAACAGGAGATGATTTATAACCACATTCCGAACAAATATATGTACCAAAATAATATGATAATTTTTCTATGGCTTTTTTATCACCTAAAATATATAGTAAATTGCTAAGCCACACATAAGTATTATCAAACGTTTTTTTATCCCATTGCCCTATAACCGAATCAGCAGGAATTATTATTGAACTTAGATAATCAGTTCCTATGTCTGATTCAAGTTCTACATTTTCTTCAAGATACTTACAATTACTACAAAAAGGACAGCATATATCCCAGTTATTAAGCATAAGAACAAAGGCGTCTTCACGGTCTCCCAAAATGGCTAAAAGTCCTGTACATATGTCGCATAAATCAATATGTGCAAATTTTTTCAATTTTTCAGTATTTTGCAAAATAAATTCTTTAGCTCTTTTTTTCATAATATCAATACTTTTTATATAGCTTGTTCTAATATTTTCATCAATACTATCAAGTGACATTCCATCATACTTATGATTATACGAATTATCAGTTGAAATAAATAAGCCAATATAAGTTAAAAATAGAAGCTGCCATTCAAAATCATTTTCTTTAAGCCAATATTCATATGCTTTTACTAAGTAAGGCATAGTAATATAAAGAGCATCATAAAAAGAACCCTGGTGTATAAGCTGTTCACATATATTATCAAAAGAAATTCTGTAATCGCTTTCAGGAGCTTTACGCAGATAAAATTCTTTTTCATTTTCAGGTATATCAACATCAGTATCAAGAATTCCTAATAAATCATCTTTTATATTTCCGTAAGCACCTCTGAATTCTTCCCATAAATCTGAATTAAAATCAATAAAATTTAATTGACTGCAAATATCTTCCATATACATTCCTCCAATTAATTTTCTATATTTTATTACTAATTCAGTTAAAAAAGTTGAAAATAATTTTCATATTTCTTTTAAAGTTATTTCTAATAAATTTTTCCGCATATTTTCATTGAACTAATTATATCACTTTTATACAAGATATTCAATAAATAATCAAATTTATAAAAATGAGAACTGCTTTTTACGCAGCCCTCATACAAATATCAATATCCCGTTTTAGGAAGTTTACCGCCTACTGCGTAAATAGTAGTAAGCCAAGTGCTGTTACCGATTACCCATTCTCCCTGATATTTACCGCCAATATCCGCTTTGTTTGCGAACTGATAGCCGTTAGGAAGATTTTTGAGTACAGTCATATAAACCTGTGGTTGCTCAACCTGAGCGAATCCGGCTTTAACAGTACCGAATACAAGACTGAAACTTGTTACATACTCGTCACTTGCAAGCCCTAATTCTGCGTTTGAGCAGCCTATAACATTATTTTGAGTAGTTGACAGATTATCAGCTATAACTCTTGTGTTGCCTTTATTTGTTGTTATCATAACTTTGTACTTCAAAGCCTGATTATACGTTCCTGTTACGATTTTAGCAAGTCTTGCGGCGTTTGTTGGTACAACATCTCTCCAATAAAAATCAGTAAGAGGAACGGTTGAAGTGTTTTGCACTGCCTTAATGTCATAAGGAATGGTGTTTCCCGACATAGCTTGTGTATTTCCTGTTTTCTTAATATAAACTCCGGTGTTAGCGCTGTAATTCAAAAATTCCTGCTTAATTATTTGAGTAGCGAACTCAATCTCTATATCAAGCTGTTTGTCTGAAAGTCTGTAATTATCAGGCGCTTTTACTTCTTTTACGATATATCTTCCAAGA
>CATJCJ010000663.1 GCA_949738935.1 uncultured Eubacteriales bacterium
ATTAAATTAATATATATATTTTATATCCATATTTTTATAATGTCAATACAAAACTTAAAATTTGACAAATTTTATACTTTTACAGGTATACTGTCCAGACAAGTCACTTCCATAAATCTCTTTCGTATTAGAGCCTGTCTAAAAGCTATTAAAATATCCAAAAAATCAGTGAAAATAACATTATTACGCTCCAAAATGATTTTATTTTCGATGATTTTTGTGTATATTTTGTTTTTGGATAGGCTTTTTTTAGATTTAGGTTCTTAATATTTATACAGAATCTTTTTTCCTTAACGAACGTTTTTAGTGTTAATTTGAAATATTTTTAGTATTGACAAACGCCATTTGTTTATCATATTGAGATTTTGAGACGCTGTTTTATCCTGAGTTTTTAATTTTGGTGACAATTATACTTTTGTGCGTTTGTCTTGGTCATTCTCAAGGGCGTCCTTGACATACCTGTTTTTAGGAGTTATATTATTAATAGAGATAGTTATAGTCAAACAACTTGAAAAATGAATAAGTTCGGCGGTCAAAAATTCCTTTTTTTTATTTTCAAGTTAATTGACTATAAGTGAGGTACTACTCAACCGGTTGTATAGCTATTCCAGAAATTTGATAATTTAAGGAGGAATTTATTATGAAAAAATTTGTTGTGGCTTTGGGAATTACATTATCAGTATTTTTCTCATCTTTTGTTTATGCTGAGAAAAATGCTGTAATATATGTAGATGGAAGTTGTATTGATACAGAGGCTTTTATTTCTGAGGATAATAATTGTATATATGTTCCTGTTAGGTCTGTTTTTGAAGCGATGGGCTGTGATGTTCAATGGAATATGGAAAACAAAATGGCTGAAATTACATATAATGGTATTACAGCAAAGCTGCAGCTATATCAGGATTATATATTTGATATAAAAATTATTAGTGATAGAATATACTTGCCTTTAAAAGATTTTTCTGAGTTATTTGGACTTGATGCTCAATGGAATGAGGAAGATAGAACTATAAATATCAATGGAACTATCTCTCATCATGAGAATTCTGGAGGTTTCTCTGAAAAATATGAGATAAAAGATACTTCTAATTTTGCCGAGAAAATAAACCAGTATATGCCGGACAACAAAAATTATGTCTTTTCTCCGATATGCCTAAAATATGCTTTTGCTATGGCGGCTAATGGTGCTGACGAGGAAACGAAAATTGAAATTATGAAAGCTTTTAATATTGATGACCTTGATAAATATAATGATAATGTTAAGGAATACCTTTCAAAGATTACTCTTAAAAAAGATAATATTGATGCCGATTCTAGAGTAAATTTAAATATTGCTAATTCAATTTGGCTTAATGAGGATTATATAAAAGACGGAGGTTTTAACGATAATTTTAAAAAGCTTGTAAATAATAAATATAATGCTTCAGCTAAAGTTGTAAATAACAAAAACGCTGTTCAAAATATAAATGCTTGGTGTGCTGATAATACAAATAATAAAATTACTCAAATTGTAAGTGATAATGATTTTCTTTCTTGTCTTGTAAACGCTGTTTATTTTAAGGGAATGTGGAGTAGCGGTTTTTATAATAAGGAAAAAGCTGTATTTACTGATAGAAATTCTAAAAAAAGTGAAATTGATTTTATGAATCAAACAGAACATTTTAAGTATTATGCTGATAACAATATAAAAATTATTTCTATGCCTTATTATGATTCAAAAAATGATGTAAGTATGTATTTGGCTATCGTTGATGATAAATCTATTGATTTTGAAAAGTATATAGAAAAGATGTCTGAAAAAAAGGTTAAGGTTTCTCTGCCAAAGTTTAAAACTGAATATTCTGTTAATTCAGATAATGCTCTGAGTATTTTTAAGAATTTGGGAATAAAAAGAGCTTTTGAGTCAAACCAAACAGCTTATCACTTTAAAAATATGTTTAATGATGCTGTTAATGATGAAACAAGTGTTTATTTATCAGATGTTATTCATAAGGCATTTATTGATGTAAATGAGACAGGAACAGAGGCTGCCGCTGTCAGTGCTTTGACACAGTGTGGTTCTTTAGATGTTTCGGTGCCTGAGAAAATTTATGACTTTACGGCTAATACCCCTTTTACTTACTTTATAAGAGATAATGGAAATGGAGAGATTCTTTTTATTGGCGAATATGCGTTTGTTGAGTAAATTAATCTAATCTTGATAAATTGAAAAAGAAAATTTTATTTAAATATCTATTTACATATTTAAGTA
>CATJCJ010000664.1 GCA_949738935.1 uncultured Eubacteriales bacterium
TCCGCTGATGGGGCTGTTGTTCGGAAAAGTGGAAAGGGATGTGATGGACGCCTGCATGATTTACCTGCGGATTTCCGCTTACTCTTATCCGGCGCTTGCTATTTATAATGCGGGGGCAGCGCTTTTCCGCAGCATTGGAAAAACAAGCACGACCATGTATATTGCCATCTTTTCCAATGTCATCAATGTCGCTGGAAATGTCATCGGTGTGTTTGCCTTACATGCAGGGGTGGTGGGAGTGGCAGTTCCCTCCCTGATTGCAAGGACATTTTCTGCAGTCGTGGTGACAGTCCTCTGCTTTCGGAAGAGAAACGGCGTTTATTATAAAAAGCGGTGGATTTGTCATTTTGATGCCGGGCTTTTGAAACGGATTTTGGGAATCGCTGTGCCCAATGGTGTGGAGCAGGGGATTTTCCAGTTTGTCAAGGTGGCTTTAAGCAGCGTGGTGGCGCTGTTTGGCACATCGCAGATTGCCGCCAATGGCATTGCCCAGAGCATCTGGTCGCTGGCAGCTCTGGTCTGTGTGACGATGGGGCCAGTGTTTATTACGGTGATTGGCCAGTGCATGGGAAGCCGGGACACGGAGCAGGCAGAATATTATTTTCGGAAACTTCTGAAAATAACGCTTCTGATTTCTGTCGTGTGGAATGTGCTGGTATTTGCCCTGACACCTTTGGTTATGCAGTTTTATGATGTGTCGGAGGAAACGAAAAAACTGACGGTTATGCTGGTTCTGATCCATAACATTTTTAACTGTATTGCATTTCCTTTTGCAGACCCATTAGGGAAGGGAATGCGTGCCGCCGGGGATGTGAGGTTTACTATGGTCATATCTCTTGCTACGACGATTGGCATAAGGCTTATCTTTTCTTTGTTGTTTGCCATTGTGATGGATATGGGAGTAATCGGAATTGCATGGGCAATGTGTTTAGATTGGTGTAGCCGTGCCGTAATATTTTATATCCGGTTCCGGAAAGGAAAGTGGAAGCAGTTTCAGTTGATTTGAGAATTTGAATAGTCTCGCCGTAGGCGAGCCAATAGATGAGAGAAAAGGAGGAATAAGATGAAGATTTTAGTGATTGAAAGCAGCCCACATAAAAAGGGGTCGTCAAATTTGCTTGCAGAACATTTTATCAGAGGGGCAGAGGACGCTGGCCATGAGATTACGGTATTTGATGCCGGGCATGCGAAGATTCATCCATGCCTTGGCTGTGAGGCGTGTGGAATGGCCGGACCCTGCTGTCAGAAGGATGATATGGCAGAGTTAAAGGGACAGATATTGGGCGCAGACATGGCAGTGTTTGTGACGCCGCTGTATTACTTTGGCGTATCAGCGCAGCTGAAAATGGTTATTGACCGTTTTTACAGTTTCAATGGGGAACTGACAGGGAAAGGGTTAAAGACAGCGCTGATTGTGGCATCCTGGGATAATAAGGAATGGACGATGCGGGATATCAAGGCGCATTATGAAACATTGTGCGAATATCTTTACTTTCAGGATCAGGGACAGATTCTGGGAACGGGCTGCGGTAATGTTTCGATGACGGCATCGACAGAATTTCCGGAGAAAGCTTATGAATTTGGAAAGTCGTTGTAAGGCTGTTCAGGTTGCGGGAAAGGATCGGGGCATTTTGGGGTGAGCATATGAAATAGGACATGGTGTAAAAAGGCTGTTAATAAATATAAAATGTCAAGAGAAATGAGGGTGATTATGGAACTGCGGGTATTGAAGTATTTTTTAACGGTGGCAAGGGAAGAAAACATTACAAAGGCGGCGAATCTGTTACATATTACCCAGCCTACGCTTTCCAGACAGCTGATGCAGCTGGAGGAGGAACTCGGCATCAAACTTTTCCAAAGGGGCAGGCATAATATCATGCTGACGGAGGAAGGGATGTTGCTCAGGCGCCGGGCGCAGGAAATTGTGGATTTGACGGAAAAGACGGAAAAAGAGCTGGTACATGGCGCGGAAACTGTTTCCGGAGAAATATCTATTGGCTGTGGTGAAACACAGAATATGAAACCGTTGTGTGAAATGATTGCTGCTTTTCAGGAAAAATACCCGGAGGTGGTGTTCCATATATATACTGCCATTGCAGATGATGTGACAGAACGGTTGGAAAACGGCGTACTGGATATGGGGCTTTTACTGGAGCCGGTAGAAATCAGCAGGTATCATTTTGTAAGGATGCCATTGGAAGAAAAGTGGCAGGTTCTTATGCGGAAAGACTGTCCGTTGGCAGAAAAGGAA
>CATJCJ010000665.1 GCA_949738935.1 uncultured Eubacteriales bacterium
ACCTGCGCAATATTTCCCATGAATATTTTGACAGGGTTCTGGCACTTATGTCGCTGTATACAAAAGCACTTGAGGAAAGACGGAAACAGAAACTTACCATGAGGGAAGCTATAAAGCAGACATATGACGGACTTTCCCAAGAAGAAAAACAGAAATTTTGTCAGGATATGCTTGCCAAGAAGGAATTCTTTGAGAGTTCCTGTAAAATGATTATGGATGTGTTTGAACATGCGTCAGAAGTGCCGGAAGAAGGGTGTGAGTGAGTAAAGAAAGAATGAAAGTGATAGAACATATGGTTGCGGTTTGGAGGTGATGGTAGTATAATGATAAGTAAGAAAAGAGAGATTGGGGGAATTGGGGATGGGTAGTAGGAAGATTATATGTGAATCGTGCGGGGCGGTCATGCCGTTTGAAAAAGTAAAGGATTTGGACAGGTGTCCCGTTTGTGGAGCTTCATTTGATGAGGAAGTTGAAGATGAGGGTGGCGAGCATGTGGATGTCGCTGTAAATGATAAAGTTCAAGATGGGTTGATGTATTTTGATGAGATAATAGAATATAAAGATGCTCCAGAATATAGCCATGTAAGTGTGTATTGTGGTGAATGTAAAGAATTCAATGATTTAGAACTAGATAAATTCGATAATCTTATGGATAAAGAATATGTTATCTTAAAGAAAGATGTAGTTCTCATTTGCAGAGGTTGCGGTAAAGAGCATAAGCCAAGAAAAATCCTATATAAAAGGAAAGATAGTTATGCACCGCCGCTTCCACGCTGTCCGGTATGTAATTCAGCCATGCTAAAGAAGATTAAGACAAGTTCCAAGTTTTTTGCTGCGGCAGCAATAGGAGCATTCGCGTTACCCTATAATAGTAAGACATTTGAATGTAAAGATTGTGGTTATAGGTTCTGACGATTAAATATAAATAATAAAAATATATTAAAGCAGAGGACATTCCGTTTCGGGATGTCTTTTTGCGTACAAAACAAGGAGGATATATTATTGGACACAAACAATTTTGAATTGAAGGTACAGGCAGTCTTGGACAAGGTAAAATCCCTTGCCAATTTCCGGAGGAACCTTAAGGAGATTGAGCCAAAGCTGCCCAAGCTGAAAATCCAAGGCACATTAAACACGACATCAACAAGAAAAGAATTAAATTCCAAATTAAAATCAATAAAACCAAAAGTAAAAGTAGATGCTGACACT
>CATJCJ010000666.1 GCA_949738935.1 uncultured Eubacteriales bacterium
CGGTGCTGATTCATGGGAAAAATCACTTATAGACGACATTTTAGAGGAAGATGGACTGTTAAATAAGGAATCCGATGTAAGTAATAATAACAGCGATGATGTGGCGGACGCTATACTCAGTTTGGCGGATATCGCCTTAAGCCTTATTGATAAGGGCAAAATCGGAACTTCTGTTTCAAGAAATTTGTATTCATCCGCAAAAAAAGAAGCTATAAAAAAAGAAGCTGTAAAAGATACTGTTTCTGAAACGGGAAAAAAGTGGTTGAAAAAAGAGTCAGATAAAATTACAAAGAACACTATAAAAAATGCTGTTTCTAATTCAAATTATAATACTCTTACAAATGCACAAAAAAGTAGACTTAATTCATTAGAAAATACAATTAATGATCACCTTACAAAAGATGATTTTAAAGGTACTTTACGAGACCTACAAGGTAACCCAGTGCCAAATGGAAAAGGAGGTTATTTTAATCATTTGAATGAAATGATAAATTCATATACTTCACTTAAAAAAATAAAAAAGGGATTGGAAGGTTCATTGAAGAATCCTAACCTTTCAGATATTGATCGAACATTAATTCAAAAAGGAGTAAATAAAGCAAATTACTATATTATAAAAATAGAAAAAATGTTTGAACCATATGGAGGTATAAAATGATCGAAAATAAAAATAAAATAAAAGACATTTATAACTGTAACTATATAAAAGCCGGTAAAGAAACATACCCATTACAAAAATGGTATAATCAGTTAATAGATAAAAAAGTTTGTGAGGTTAACCTTAAAGATACCTTAAAAATGATTCGCCAGAATGAATTTATAGATTTAGCTATTTTAAAAGCAATATACTATTTAAAAGAAAATCCTTTTATAGGAGAAATATATGAAGGAGAATTGATTGAAAGTTTATTAAAAGTGAATATTAATAAAATAAAACCTTACAGTACCGAATTAAAAGGTATTTTATCGAATGCATTAGAGTTAAATAAAAATTATGAATGGTTAATTGAGGAAGAGCGATTAGAATTTAACAACACAATAAACCTAATTAAAAATTTGCTTTAGTTATTTTTACGCATTGTCCGGCGCTGATTCATAGGAAAAATCACTTATAGACGACATTTTAGAGGAAGATGGACTGTTAAATAAGGAATCCGATGTAAGTAATAATAACAGCAATGATGTGGCAGACGCTATACTCAGTTTGGCGGATATCGCCTTAAGCCTTATTGATAAGGGCAAAATAGGAACTTCTGTTTCAAGAAATTTGTATTCATCCGCAAAAAAAGAATCTAAAGAAGCAATAAAAAAGGAAGTTGTAAAAGATACTGTTTCTGAAACAGGAAAACAAGTCTTAAAAAAAGAATCGGGTAATATTCCTAAAAATATTACCGAAGGTATTTCAAAAGAAAAAAATACTAAATCTGTAGCTGACATCTTAAAAGGATTAAAAGATATAACAAAAAATAAAAGAAAGTCTCCAAAAAATTTTGAATCTTCCGGGGGATATGAGCAGGCAGTTAAAGATTTTTTATCACTCAATCCAGTAAATGTAAAAGAAATACAAACTCAATATGGTTCTGGAAAATTTGGAACTTTAGATAATGGAACAAAAATTGTTGCAAGGAGAGGAAGTAAATCAAGTGGTGCAACCCTAGAGATTACTGATTCAAACGGAAAAATATATAAAATAAGATATTAGGAGGAAAATATATGGAAATATGGAAAGAAGTATATAAAGGAATCATACCTAAAGGTTATTATAACGTAAAAATTACTAATTCAGAGAAAACAGGATTAGTAGTTGAATTGGAAGGAGAAAAAAGTATAGTAATTATAGATTTTGGATATTCCAGAGCAATGAGAATGTTTGATGAAGGTATTGTTCAAAATGGTGTTTATTCAAACGATGAACTTAAAAAGTACAAAGATAATAAATTTGAAAATATAATTTATAAAGTCGAAAACGGAGAATTTAACCAAGAAGTATCAAAAATGTCATTTGGTTTTACAGATATGATTGATGTTAAGCATTATATTTTAATTACGCAGAATTTTAACATAGATATTATAACAGATTGGGAACCCAAATTGGAAGTTAGAGCTAAATGATATTTGTAACTAACACTATTATAAATGACTTTGTTAAAAAGCTGATAGCAGCAAAAAAATTCTAATAAGACTAAATTCCATCATGTAGAGAACCCAAATAAAATTTCAAAAGAAATCTATTTAAACTATAAAAAATTAATAATGGGAAAAGTCACTGATAGACTATATTTTAGAGGAAGATGGTCTGTTAGATAAGGAATCCGATGCAAGTAATGACAACAGTGATGATGTTGCGGATGCTATACTCAGTTTGGCGGATATCGCTTTAAGCATTATTGATAAGGGCAAAATAGGAACCTCTGTTTCAAGAAATCTTTACTCAAATTTAAGAAAAAGTACTTCTAAGGAAGCTAAAAAAGAAGTTGCAAAAGATACTGTTTTTGAAACGAGAAAACAAGTCTTAAAAAAAGAATCGGGTGATATTCTTAAAAATGCCAATAAAAATATTTTAAAGAGAGAAGAAAAATCAAAAAATCTTATTTCTGATTCGCAAAAAAATATAGATAATTTGGCATCGAAAAATAAGATAAAAATATATGAAAAAAATGTCACACATATTTTTAGAAATTCAGAAAGGCATTTTACGGAAGATACACCTCAAAACAGAAAATTATTAGAAGATGTGGCTAATAATAAAAAAAATTTTTTGGGATTAGACATGTGCGGTAATGAATGGTATGCCGAAACATTAAATGATGGAAAACAAATATGGATACAAGTCAGAAATGGTGAAATCAGAAATGGCGGAATTAATAATTCCCCCAAAATATATA
>CATJCJ010000667.1 GCA_949738935.1 uncultured Eubacteriales bacterium
GGAATCACAGGTAGAGAGAATATCAATACTGTTTAACGCAAATTCATCATCCGTAAAGATGTCCTTCCATGCCGATGCAAGCGCATCGAATGCGGGTTTTAACTGGGTGTTGAGCTGGTCGATGGTGGAAGATATGGAGAGGGATACAGGTTCCTCAGTTACTTCTTTTGTTTTTTGGATTTCATCTTGTAATTGCTCAAATGTCATATTGCCAACATTTTTAATTGTATAAGCAATTTCTAAATCCTCTGGGGAAAGTTTATCCACATTGTCCTGTCCGAACAATCCAACAAGACCTTGATAATCCATATTAGATACAAGATTGCGTTTCTTTAACAATTCTATCATTTCCTCGATAGTCATGTTATAAGTATGTGCAATACCCACCAATGCCTGATACTGTGCGTTAGTTTCTCCTAAACCGAGAATTTCTTCAGCGGTAAGAGAACGTCCATCTTCATCCTTTAATTCATCTAAAACAGATTGTACTTTAGTCTGTAAATCATCTGTATTGGCATCAAAGGCCGTGTTAAATTTCCATTCCCCGACAACAGACTGTAATTCTGGATACATATTGTTAAAGTAATCAATAACACTTTGGTCATCCAGTCCCTCAGTTGCACGGGTTATTATTTCAGCAAAAGATTCTTTCGCCTTAGTGATGCTTTCTTCATCACCTGAAACAAAAGCCTTTTGATAATCGGAATATGCCTCATTCACTTCATGCCAACTGTCCGCAAGTTCCCCATTCGCAAATATCCTTTCCTGAAGGATGTAGGTATCCCACATATCACCGTAGCTGTCTATAACTTCCTTTGCCCCGTTGGCACTATCCGTTAAGTCATCTATAAATTTTTGTGGTGCGTCAAAATTCTCTGTAAGCCTTTGCACTTCCAAAATCTCATTATACAGCTCCTTAAGGCTTCCATTCTTTTCAAATCCCCCAAGGCTGTAGTTATATGTCCATCCAAGATTTTCAAGTAATTGCTTCAGTTCAGTGTAATCCGCATTCTGGTAGTCAGTGTGGGAATAGGACAGTACTTCCCGAACATTCTCCATTTCAGACACCATGCGCTCGATGTTGTCTTTGTACCCTTCCACCCAGTTGGCAATGTTATTCATGAAACCACCGTCATTGAAGCCGTTCTTTGCCTCCTGCCACTGTTTCCGCGCCAGCCTGTCAAATGCCTCTGACTGTCCGTCCACTGCATCCGTAATATCATTTATGGCTGCTTTCTCAGCTCCATATTTATCAATCAGTTCGTCCTGGATTGCCATGAGGTTCCTGCGCGCTTCTGTTACATCGCTGATGGAAGCACCGCTGTCATTTATTGTCTTATACAGTTCAGCAACTTTCGTCTTATAGTCTTCAATATCAGCTTTTGTGTTTTTAAGTTCGCTACCCAGGTCTTTTGCTTTTTGCCTTACATCTTCTATTGCATTGTTAAAACCAGTAAATGCCATTGTTGCTATGGATACCGCTGTCGCAATACCTGTTATTATAAAGCCAATGGGGTTTGATGCAAACGCAACCTTTAAAGAATTCCATGCACCTTTGAATGATAACGTGGATGCCGTGGCAACGTTTTCAGCTTCGGCAAATCCAAGGGTGGTCAGCATTTGCTTGCGTTCCTGTTCTTCTACACCCATGCCCTCTAAGATAGTTAGCCTTTGCTCTGTTCTTAATCCTTTTGTCGAGAGTATGAGTTTAAGTTGATTATTACTTAATCCCTTACATGCGGCACCAATAGATTTTAAATTAGCAATACTTCTTCCTTTATCAAACAAAGCCATAGCCGCCGAAAGCTGTGCTGTACTTTTAGCCGCCGTAATGAATCCTGTGCCAATAGAGACAATAGCTTTAGATACTCCCATTGCTACAAGTCCGGCAAGCGTACCTTTCAAAAGGTTTGTTTTATCCAAAAATTCGACAAGACCTGTAGTTGCCTGTATGATGCCACTGTATAAATCCTCTGAGATAATGTTTGTGGATAAGGATTCAATTGCCGCTGTTAATTCGTTGGTTTTTGCTTCTATTGAGTCTTGGAACACACCATAGCGTTCCAAAGCAGAACCGGCACTGTTTGCCGCCACTTCTGAATATTCCAAAGCTGATGAATAGTTGTTCATTAATGCGGTAAAGCGTTCCCTTTGCATCGTACCAGCGATAGCTACAGAGATTGCATTCTGTTCAATCTGTGTGAAATTTTTCCAATTCATTCCAACATCGTCAAGCACATCATCAAAA
>CATJCJ010000668.1 GCA_949738935.1 uncultured Eubacteriales bacterium
ACCCGTTGGATATGGTCTTAAAAACGAGTTTATTACAGAAAAATTTTCTGCCGGTAAATTTTCAGGGACATTAAAAGATGAGATTATTCTAAAAGATATTCACGGAACAACGGCTATTGAGGGAAATGTTCTTAATATCCAGGAAGTAAATAATGTATTGAAGTATAAAAATCCACAAACAATACAGGAAAAAGAAATTTTAAATATGAGAAATGTACGGTCTTATATAGAGGGTGAGGAGATTAAGAAATATAACGGAGATATAACGGAAGAATTGGCGGAAACTCTTAATAGTATAATTTTATGTGATATCTATGAAGATGATGTAAAACCTGGGGTATATAGGACGTATAATGTTATTGTGGGTAAAAACCATAGACCTCCTGATTTTGAGGATGTTCCGGCTAAAATGAGAGAGTTTTTTAAGTTTATAAACTCGGAAGAGGTTAAAAAAATTAATCCATTAATAAGGGCTGTTATGGCTCATTTTTATTTTGTATCTGTTCATCCGTTTGGAAACGGAAACGGAAGAACCGCGAGAGCTTTGGAAGCTTATTTATTTTATTACGGCGGATTTAATGTACATGGTTTTTATTCGCTGAGTAATTACTATTATAAAAATTATCCTGAATATTTTAAAGCCCTTGACAGAGCAAGATTTAAGTATAAAGGCTGTTTACAGGAGTTTGTTAAGTTTGCTTTGAAAGGATATTTGCTGGAATTAAAAGAGATTACTGAAAAAGTAAAAATGTTTACTTTAGATAAACAATATGAAAGTTATGTTAATGAATTGCTTAACGATAATATAATAACAGCGAGACAAAACTCATTATTGAGATATATAAAAATCTTGAATGGGGAATTTACAAAACAACAGATATTAAAAAATCCTATTATACAGGGTTTTTATAGTGAAACTTGTGAAGAGGTTGAAAAAGATTTAGAAGTTTTATTTAGAGAAGAACTGATAAAATTTGAAAATGACCGCGTAATAATAAATTTTGAGATTATGAGTCAGTTTGTAGGGTAGATTTGATATAAAACTTTTATGTTGCGTTAGGTGACAAAATATGATAAAATTTTCATATGGGCTGGTCGCAAAATCCAAGATTTTACTGCTCGCCTATGCAACCTAGGCAATCGGAACGAGAAACGGCTGCTATGCCTTTAGCCGACCGACCATATTTTTATATGGAGGGAGGTGAGCTTCCAATTTGAAAAGATTGGGGGTGGTGTGCTATGACTACATACGAAGCTTTGATGTTATGTTTTACATTTGGCTTGATTATTGTAGCCATAATGAACACAAAAAAATAGTAGCCCCTACGGTCGCAACGTAAGCTACTATTTTCAGCAATACGGTCGGCTAATCGTTTACGATTGCCTTTGTAATTTAATTATAACACAAAAAAATAATTTGTAAAGAGGGCGTTTGAAAAATCAAGCGTCTTTTTTAGTGTAAAAATTTACAGCTGAGGGGAGGAGAGGGAGCTGAAAATGATAAAGAAAGCGTATGAAATTACAGACGCTAAAATTCAGTTTGTCTCATTGGTAGATAAAGCCGCCAACAAAAAGCCGTTTCTGTTGAAAAAGGAAGACGAGGGAAAAGCGGTGTTTACAACTTATGGAAAAATCATTAAGGCTGACACGAACAATCATTATGTTACGGGGATTGTGTATGAGCCTATGACTGAGGATTGTCATGGCAACTATATGACGGCGGAGAAAATTACAAAAGCGGCATATTGGTTCGCTAAAAACGGTGATAAGGTGGATTTGCAGCACAGTTTTGAGCCTCTTGAGGACGCCGCCGTTGTTGAGAGCTGGATTGCTAAAGCTGATTTTGAGTTGAACGGTGAGAATATCAAAAAAGGTACATGGTTAATTACCGTAGAGGTTCCTGACAATGAAATCTGGAACAGCATTGAGTCAGGCAAAATTACGGGGTTTAGTATGGGAGGTTTGGGAAACTACAGTGAGGAGGATACAGAGTTGAATAATATAAAAAAAGCCAATGAAGAGGAAGAAGATAAAATTGGATTGCTGGCGAGGCTGGCGAGAGCCCTTGGAATTTCACAGGATAAACCTGTTGAAAAGGCGGGTAAATCCATAAGCGGAAGAAACAAAGAGGCTTTACAAAATATTTATGATAACCTTGGAACATTCTTAGCTTCTTTTGAGGATAAGGAAAAAGAGGAAATTGTTAAAGAAAATAAGGAGGCTGAAAAAATTATGACAAAAAGTGA
>CATJCJ010000669.1 GCA_949738935.1 uncultured Eubacteriales bacterium
CATACCTGTTGGCGCGGAAATATACCCGATGCTTAATGGAAAGGATCTTGCAATGCATGTAGGAAACGTATGGTGGCAGTTGCAGCGTCAGGAAGAATGAGAATGATAGATTTTGCCATTCATACAAACTAAAAATTATGTAGATTTCATCTAAACCAGGCAGGGAAGCTCAGCATATAGCCCAAATAAAAAAGGTGTAAAGCCTGAATCATCCAATAGACTTTACACCTTTCATTGTGTGATATGGTTTTGTAATTATTCTTTTATCATATCAAGTTCTGTAAGATTGATACCGGAAGAAGAAAGAATAACTTTTAATTCAATATATCGGATTTTCATACTTTTATATGCTGCCGAATCTTTTTCAATCAGTAGCATATACTGTTGCAGCCTGGAAAACTCTTCTACTGATAATTTTAACATTTCGCCCTCGGTCATACAATCACCTGCTTTCATATTGTGATTTTTGATTGTTTCAATATGAGTATATCATAATTGATTTGTAAAGTCTATGCAATTATAAATGTGCTGGAATGTAAATCATATTGTAAACACGAATGTTTTTCTGTATAATCAGCGTATGATACAACAAAGAAAGGATGGCAGATTTATGAAGATGAAGTCAAAAAAATTGATTGTTTTATTGATATCCCTTCTAACGTTCCTTTTCATCATGCCTGCTGTTACATTGACCGCCCGGGCAGCCGCAAAGCCGGAGCTTGCCAAAAATCTGCCCGTATTGTAATCGGTGAAACATGCAGAATAAAAGTAAAACATGCGCCAAAAGGGGCAAAGATTACATACAAATCAACAAAAAAGAAGATTGCCACGGTATCGAAACAGGGCAGGGTAAAAGGTATCAAAGGCGGAACGGCCAAGATTATTGTTTCGGTGAAGAAAAATTCAAAAAATACAAAATTGACCTATAAGGTAACTGTCCTGCCGACGACGGCAGGGGATAGAACCGTCAGGTTGAAGCGGACGAACGAAGTCCGGTGGATTGACCGGGTCATGCTGCCCGATTTCGCGCTTACACTTTATGAAACGCTGGAAGAAGCCATCGATGGCGACGGTTATAACGATTATCTCATCGACGATAAGTATTTTGATTTGGATCGAAAGGATGTACCCTCCAATGTCAAGCCAGGCGATTTTATTCGAAGGAGTGAAACCCGCCCTGACGGCAGCGTGTTTCGTCATGCCAGCATCCTGGTAACCACCACTGAATCCGCGGGGGCGGATCCTGATTATATTTCAAACTGCATCAGTGCGGTGCACACCGCATTTAAAAGAGATCATCCGGAGGCGTTCTGGCTGAATGGGAAGTGGCAGGTGCGCTTCCATCAGAATGGCAGAACGTATTATTGTTATGCACCTATTTCTAAAACCGCGGGAAAAGCCAAAGTTGCCTTCGACATGAGAAGACCGGACTTCCGCCCTGGCGGCAGTCTTGATATTCGAGAGGAAATGGCACGGCGCGACGAGAATGTCGAAAAGATTCTCCGCACCATTCCGGCGGGGGCTGACCGCTTCACACAGATTTATTCTCTCAACGACTGGCTGGCAGAGCATAATTCATACAACGTAAAGAAAAACGGCTACACACCGTGGTATGCAACGCAATGTATCAGCGCCCTGGAGGGCCAAAAAGGTGTCGACGGCCCGGTCTGCGGGGGCTATACCTCCGCATTTAAGGTTCTGTGCGATGCGCTGGACATTCCCTGTGTCTTTGTACATGCCGAAGAAGCCTTTGAACCGGATCACGCATGGAACTATGTCCAAATGGAGGATGGGAAATGGTATGCAGTAGATGTGACCTGGAATGACAGCGGCGATCATGCGGCTAACCGTACCAAATGGCTCCTGGTTGGAGGAAAAACGGTTATTAACGGACAGGAGTTTCTTGTGAGCCATCCCGCAGAAAACCCATCGGGTACTTCCGGCGTTGCAGACTTCACCAACGGTCCGGTGCTCAGCAGCGATGCTTATACAGCTCACGAGCGGTAAATGCCACCGCCCGTGAGCCATGATCTGCCGGCTGTACTCATGACCTACCGGTTACACTCCTCCATCCCGTAAGTCTCGATATCGGCAAGCGTCACGCGCCCGCCGCAGGCGAAAAGCCGGATCTGATTCTGCTCACTTCCCGCAAATACATTGTTGGCATGATTGTTCCGGTAATCATCCGTAAAAATCTCAAGTGAGCTTTGATCGGAAAAAATATGCACATCCAGTTCCTTTTTC
>CATJCJ010000670.1 GCA_949738935.1 uncultured Eubacteriales bacterium
AAAGGCAGATGCACCCACGCATAGGCGGCTATCGTTTTATTAGTTGAAATTGCCGCATTTTCGATATTCCATAGTGTAAAATTTAACGATAGCCTGTTTTTCAGAGAGGCTATCGTTATTTTTTGCACCCAATGAAGTATCTTGTCTTTTCAAGCATCCTTTGCAGCTAAAGGTTATATATTTCTCTGTATAAAATTTACACAAAAATATCTAAAAAATAGGCTGTAGAATTGAATTGGGCACTATAATCGTACTATTTGTATCCTCCCTATCAGAAAAATTATTATCCATATCCATTGTTACAATATGCTTACCTTCAGCCAATAGTAAAGTTGGATGTGCCAGCTTTCTCAAATCATCATCAACCAACTCAAGAACCGGAACATCTCTTTTTTGCTCTAGAAACCTAGCAACCCGCAGTTCTTCAATCCCAGCGAGAACCCTTTCATGTGGTACAAAAGCATCGTTCTTTATAAAGTAAGATACAATTCTCCATGCTGAATAGAAAAACTGCATAAAGTTGTTTTCATATAACAGTGGACAAACTATCATACCATTTCTGATTTGGCAAGGTCTCTCTTGCTCCCATCTTGAAGGTACTATGCCAATTGCAAGCCCCCTTGCATACCTTAGTGCTAAATGATTAATTTTAACAGAAGCGGCAACCCACATATCAGTATCAGTATTACCAATAAATAAATCAGCTTTCCAAATACCCATTATGGACACAGGCAAATTTTTCCGCGCATTATAGTACCGAAATGACTTTTGTATTTCTTCTAAATGCTTTTTGATTTTAACTTTTTCACCATTTGATCCACTTAGTAGTACTGAATTTTCTGTTAGTGCATTTAATAGTTCATTATTTATTTGTAGTATTTTTGATTTTTCAAATCCTAATAATATAGATGTAGTATTTTTTCCTTCTATTCCACACATGGACAATGCACTCTGAATTCGTTCGATTACTAAAGGATTATTATTCCTTATAGCAGAATGAACTGCATACTCAAAGCATATGCCGCAGTCACCATCACCTTCTCTATAGTTTCTCGCTAATTCTCGAAGTAATATCTTATCCACACCACCACAAGATTCAACCACTTCGCTTTTTAATCCAACAAGGAGTCCAAAAAGAATAGGGGCAACCATTGCATACAAAATTTTCTCTTTATGCTTATGGCTATTTTCAAAATTTGGAAACAAGTTATCTTGTTGAACAACATCCACTACATGCATTTTTCCTACCTCACTTTTACACATCTCTTTCTCAAAAAAATGAAACTATTTCCTCACTGAATCTATAAATGCTTATTTACTGATTTCATCCAAACATCAAAATTATACCTCAATTATTCACAAATTTCCATACACAGTAACATTCTATTTCCAAGCATAGAAAAAGCGGCCGGTGGCATCTGGCAAAAATCCGATGCCCCGACCACTGCTTTCTTTAAATCTCCGTGCTGACTTCCGCACCGTTGCGGAAGGTGAATACCATCCTGC
>CATJCJ010000671.1 GCA_949738935.1 uncultured Eubacteriales bacterium
AAAAATATTTGAAAACCTTATCCCTCGAAGTATAAAGCAGGATGAAACGGCAGTCAGCGGAAACAGTATCTACAAATACGCTAAAAACAGCAAGGTCGCTAAAAGCTATGAAGCGTTTGTTTCAGAAATTGTCGGGGAGGTGTAAAAAATGGGAATAGCAAGCAACATAAAGCTTAATCCTCTTGACAGCCTTTTTGGAAAGGACAATCCAAACGGAATAACAGAAGTGCTTATTTCAGCGTTAGTTGATTTTAAAGACCACCCTTTTAAAATTATTGACGATGAGAAAATGGCTGATATGATTGAAAGCATAAAAGAGTACGGAGTGCTTACGCCTATAATTGTAAGATCCAAAAATGATAAGTATGAGATTGTTTCCGGTCATAGAAGAAAATACGCTTGTGCAAAAGCAGGAATAACAAAAATTCCAGCAATAATTAAGCAGCTTAATGATGATGAAGCCACTTTATTAATGGTTGATAGTAATATTCAAAGAGAAGAAATTTTACCATCTGAAAGAGCCTTTGCTTATAAAATGAAACTTGAAGCTATGAAAAGACAAGGAAAAAGAACTGATTTAACTTCTACCCAAGTTGGGCAGAAGTTAAAAGGTAAATTTTCGGTTGAAATATTAGCGGAAGAAATGGGAGAGAGTCGTAATCAGATACAAAGATTTATAAGACTTACAAATCTTAATAAAAACTTGCTTGAAATGGTTGACACAAAGAAAATCCCTTTTAACACCGCTGTTGAATTATCGTATCTAAAAGAAAAGGAGCAAGAAATTTTATACAGTGCGATAAATGAATACGGAACAATTCCGTCAATGAAACAAGCGGCAAGACTAAAAAATTTCAGCAAAGAAGAAAAACTTGACAAAAATGTGATAGACGCTATTACGACGGAAGAAACGGAAACGCCAATAAAAATCAATCTTACAGGAAAAAGCCTTAAAAAATATTTCCCAAAAGAATATACTCAAAAACAAATAGAAGATGTAATATACAAACTTCTTGAAGACTGGGCAAAAAATAAATAATAAGACAGCCTTATCGGCTTGTTGAAACAATACAAGCCGACAGGCTTATTGTATCCAAAAGCCGATAACAGAAATCAACAAAAAAAGGAGGTTACGGCTTTATGGAAGAAACAAAAGAGCAAAAAATTAAGCGAATCAGCGATACGCTTAATTCCGAAACAAAGAAACTTACAAACAGTATATCAAACTGGCATAACCACCTCAATACTGTTTCAAAGTTTTATAAATACAGTTTTACAGACCAAATACTTATAGCCGCTCAAAAACCAAATGCCACGTTATGCGCCGAATATAAAATGTGGCAAAACAATTTTAACAGAAATGTACGTCAAGGAGCGAAAGGTATCTCACTGCTTTATGAGGAAAACGGAAAAAAGAAACTTCGTCACGTTTTCGATATTTCCTCAACAGAAAAATCCGCAAAAGCAAGGGATATAAAAGTTTGGGAGCCAAAAAGTGACTATTTGAGTATGATAAGCAAAAATATCGCCGAAAAAAACGATATAGATTTTGATACTGTTATAAATAAAAACGCTGAAAATAACAATTCAACTAACGAAGTGAATTTTATAAATGTTATTAAGGCAAGAATAGATACACTTTTAAATGATAAAAGCAATAAGTATGTCAGCGATATTATAAACCATAAAAAAGGTACGCCTTTAGAGGAATTTGATGATTCAGACATTGAGGCTATGTTTAAAAATATCGTAAAATACAGTACCAGATACATCACTGTTACAAGATGTGGTTTTGATGTAGGTTTCAGAGAAAATTATTTCAAAGACATAGATAAGTTTAACTCAAATGAAACAATAACCCAGCTTGGAAAAGCCGTAAGTGATATAAGCGAAACAATGTTGAGAGAAATTGAGAGAGAAGTCAAAACTATTGATAAAGAAACGGAAAGGAGCGGTAATTATGAAAGACATTTACTCACAGGAAGCGATGGACGAGAGATTGGAACAGACAATGAGGGACATCAAATCAGGCAAAATTCAGATGGACACGAGTCTGATAATAACAACGCAGGAGGGCAAGGAATTCCCGAAATTTATGGAGGAGGACGGACTGACATACGTTCTGGACGAGGTAACGTTTCTGTATCTTCCGCTGATGGAAACGGACGAGGAGGAAGAATACGAGATGGGAATGTGGGGTCAAAGGAGATTGGAATACCTGAAGAACGAGAAA
>CATJCJ010000672.1 GCA_949738935.1 uncultured Eubacteriales bacterium
CAGAAGAACACTAAACGAGAATGAGCCAAAACCCCGCGCGGCTGTTTCACCCTGCCCTGATTGGTTAGAGGACGAGGCAAAAGCCGAATGGGCGAGAACAGGCGAGATTTTAGCGGATATGGGAGTTTTAACGGAGGTTGACGTTACAGCCTTTGCGGGCTACTGTCAAGCCTACGCAAGATGGAAAGAGGCGGAGGAATTTTTAACGCAGCACGGCTCTATTATCAGAACGCCTAACGGCTATTTACAGCAAGTGCCGCAGGTTTCAATAGCGCAGACGAATTTGAAAATAATGCTTAAATTCTGTGAGCAATTCGGATTAACGCCGTCGGCGAGAAGCCGCATTGTAGCCAATAAATCGGTTGAGGAAACAACGGATGAGATGGAAAAATTACTGAGAGGTGAGAAGTGATGAAGTACAAACCAACAAAATTTATGCTGCCTACTTCCCATTACGATAAGTCAAAAGCTGACAGAGCCGTTACCTTTATACAAAATCTGAAGCACACAAAAGGGAGGTGGGCAAATGTTAATTTTGAACTTTTGCCTTGGCAGGAGCAGATAGTAAGAGATATATTCGGCGTTGTAAAAGCCAATGGGAAAAGACAGTTTTCAACGGCGTTTGTCGAAATAAGTAAGAAAAATGGCAAATCAGAGCTTGCGGCGGCTATTGCTCTTTATCTTTTATATGCCGACAACGAGGCAAGCGCAGAGGTTTACGGTGCGGCAAGCGACCGTCAGCAGGCTTCAATCGTTTTTGACGTTGCAAAAAATATGGCTGAAATGTGTCCGGCTATTATGAAAAGGTCAAAAATAATGACAGCTCAGAAAAGGCTTGTAAACTACAGCAATAACGGATTTTATCAGGTCTTGTCGGCAGAAGTTGGGTGTGTAACTGAAGATACAATTATTCAAATGAATGACGGAACCTTAAAAACAGCAAATCAAGTCCAAAAAGGCGACATTATACTTGCCTATAATGGACTTACTCCTGTTTTTGACAAGGTTGTTTCTGTCAAGAAAGAAATGCCGTCAGAGGTTCTTGAAATAGCAACTCACAGGGGAAGAAAAACAAAAGTAACTGTGAATCATCCTTTTTATCAAATGTATTACGGCAAACGCAGACAAGACTTAACGCATATATATGATTGGCTGGAAGCTGAAAAGTTACAGGAAAAAGATAGGATTGCCATAGCTTTAGGGTGGCCCGTTGAATATAAATCCAACTGTGGCATTACAGAAACGGAAGCTTGGGCTTTAGGCGCTTGGGCGGGTGACGGCGATTGTACAAAATTTCGATTTATAAATCCTGATAAGCCTGTCATAGATAAGCTGCGTAGGTTTATTCAGAGTATAGGCGGCGATTTAAAATCAACCTATTCAACAAGACAAAAATAGGAAGGTAAGGATGTTTATCAAGACCCTATAGAACATCTAATTACAGGCGTAGGAAAAAGGAAAAAAAGTCCAGGGCGAGAATGGATAAGAGAAAATTTTTCACAAAAGTCTAAAGCGCATACGAAAGAAATACCTGAAAGAGTTATGAGAGGCAGTCCGAACATATGGGCTGCCTTTTTAGCTGGGTATATTGACACCGACGGATGTGTGGCTGAAAGTATGGTTAAGATATGCAGTGTTAGTAACAAAATTCTGAAACAATGTCAAGTTTTATATGCGAGACTTGGAATAAGCGCGTCTATAGCAAGCAGACTTAATGTAACAGTGAGTGGAAAACCGCAGCTTCAAAAATTACAAAAACTGCTCGAACCGTATATGGCACACAAAAGTAAATCCGAAAAACTTAAAAAATTAGCGAATGAGCGCATATATTGCCTGCAAAGAAGTTCAGAGTCTGATAGAATTACAGGTATAAAAAGCCTCGGTAAACTACCGACATATTCCTTTGAAATGGAACACTATCAAACGCATTCCACAGACGGGTTGATTACGCACAATACTAAGCACGGATTGAATGTGTCAGGGCTTGTATTCGATGAAATTCATTCACAGCCCAATCGAAAATTATACGATGTTCTTACTAAAGGCTCTGGCGACGCAAGAGAACAGCCGTTATTTTTTATCATCACAACAGCGGGTACGGATAAAAACAGCATATGCTATGAACTGCACACCAAAGCGAAAGATATAATGAGCGGCAGAAAGGCAGACCCGACTTTCTACCCTGTGATTTATGGATTGGAGGAAACCGACGACTGGACGGAC
>CATJCJ010000673.1 GCA_949738935.1 uncultured Eubacteriales bacterium
CATCTTTGTATAGTCGATATTGCTACTGCAAACGTATTGCTTGTTTCTTCCAGTGTATGTCCCTCTTGCCTGTATTCAATTATTCTTTTTCTATATTTTATTGGATAACTCATTTTTTTATTTTATCTCTTTTTTTATCTTTTTTCAAGTTCTTTCACTATAATAATTCTCTTGCTTCATTGTGCAACATTTTTATCACCCCTATCTTTATTATATCTCTTTTGTCAATAGGGGTGTTATTTTATAGGATTGCTATAGACAGGCTTTTTTTAGATTTTAGACAGGTTCTAAGAAGGATATCCGCAAGGGTCTGATGTCGCTAATTTCAGACTGTGAAAAAGGTCTTGTAGATTTTATCCTTAACAAATACATCAGCAGGTTCTGCAGGAATACACCAAACTGCCTTGAACTTGTCAGGAAACTTCTTGACTTGAATGTCTGCATATATTTTGAAAAAGAAAACTTATATACTAAATAAGTGCTGATAAATGGCTTGTTTAAATGAGTTTGAAAATAATTTGGTGTTTAGTTGGTGTTTAGTTGGTGTTTAAATTTGTAAAACAAAATTAAAGATTTATATGTTGTATAAAATAATGTTCATCTTGAGTTGATGTTAAATAAGGTAGGTATTATGGTATTTTGAATCATCTTAAAATAATTAAAAGAGTTTAATATTATTTATATGAGAAATGTTTAAATACAAAAATGCAGTTTACATATATATGTTGACACTTATACATTAATATGTTAATATATTTTTGGAGGTGTACATCATGGAATTGTTAGATAAGAAAATTGGAAAAATACATAACTATATCTATGCAAATGAAGGGCTGAGTAATTCAGAAACATTAAACGAATTTCTTAAAATTTTTTATTGTAAAATTTTGGATGAAAAAGCAGATAATGAGTTGCACAATGCTAAAACAGACATTGAGATTAAAGAAACCATTGAACGGTTATATCAAATTTTTCTTGTAAAATTAGATGGATTAATTGATAAAGATGAGAAGATTATTTTAAGAGATGAAACTTTAGCATATGTAGTTAATGAATTAAATGATATTTTGTTAATAGATATTAGTGCAGATGCTAAAGGACATATTTTACAGCGTATTATTGATAGGTCATATAGAGAGAGTAGAGGACAATTTTTTACACCGGCACCAGTCGTTGATTTTATTGTAAAAATGATAAATCCTAAATATGGAGAATATGGTTGTGATCCTGCTTCTGGAACAGGTGGATTTATGTTTTCGTCGCTTGAATATATATCACAGAGAGAGGGCATTGATAATAACCAGTTAAATAGAATGCATTTTTATGACATAAGCAAATCACTTATTAAATTAGTTGCTATGAGAATGATGTTTGAATTTTCAGGTTGTGATGCTCATTATGGGGTTAAAGACAGTATTAGAGAAGAATTTGAATTCAACTATGACTATATCCTTACAAATCCACCTTTTGGAACTCAGGGAAAGATATCAGATAAGAAAGTACTATCTAAATATGTACTGGGTACAGATGATTTTGGAAAAACAATAAAATCACAAGTTCCAGATATTTTATTTGTAGAAAAAATTTTGAAAATTTTAAAGGAGGGTGGTAGGGCAGCAATAGTATTGCCTGACGGAGATTTTGAAAATCCATCACTTGAATATTTTAGAAGATATCTTATTGAAAATGCTAAAATTGATGTAATTGTCTCATTACCAGATGGAACTTTTATTCCATATGGTACAGGAGTGAAATCAAGTGTTTTATTTTTATCAAAGAAAAAAATTACCGTTAATTATGATGTATTTTATGGAAAAATTACAAAACTAGGATATACATTTTCAAAACATTCTAAAGACGAAATATTAGAAGATGGAAGCATTGATGAAGATTATTCAAGAATAGTTGAGGCATATTATAACAAAGAATATAGTGATAATGCGTACTTAGTCAATATTAGTGAAATTAAGAAGAATGGCTATATAATGTCAGAGAGTTTTTATTCTCCTGTATATGCACGAACAATTGGCTCTATAAAAAAATGTAAACATGCTCGACTCAAGGAATTGGTAGAATTCAACTATAAAAAAATAAAAATTGAGAGTGCGCGTGAATATAGTTATGTAGAGATAGCGGATGTAAATGCGTATTCAAGTGAAATAATTAATTCTAATATTATGTGTGGTGAGGAATTACCTAGCAGAGCAAGTTATTTGCTGAAAAAAAACGATATTATTGTAGCAACTTCAGGTAATTCTATTGGTACAATAAAACAAGCTAAAGCGTTAGTTACGGAAAAATATGCAGGAGCAATATGCACTAATGGATTTACCGTAATGACATCTAGAGAAGTATCAATATATTACTTGTTGTATTTTTTTAACAGTAAAGAATTTCTAAATCAGATGTTAAAGTACAAGTATGGAACTGCTATTCCGTGTGTAGGACGTATTGATTTTGAAAATATTTTAGTTCCTATCCCATGTGAGAAAAAAATGAATGAGATTTCAGATAGAATAAAAAAAGCTGTAAGTCTCCGAGAAGAAGCATTTAGACTTATGAATATGTAAAATAATCAATTTTAATATGACCGATAAGAGCAAAAGATATCGTTCAAAAAATTCTACTATTTAAAGTGTCTACTTGACGGTGCAGTGTTCAAAAATGTATATATGCAATATGCGGATAAGGCGAGGTGGGAGTGCGGATGTATTCTTGGATTATTTTTATATTGTTAATCCAAGAGTATGTTTGTATTCTACCGGACTCATATAACCTAATGATAATTTAATCCTTTTGATATTATACCAGTTAATGTAATCATTAAGTTCAATTATAAAATCATCTATTAATATATCTAACCATGAGTAACCATAAAACATTTCATTCTTAATAATTTTGGCAGTGAATACTTATCTTTTAAGGCATCAATAATCACTGCTTTTTCGTTATTTCTTAGATTTGTCATATTGATGCCAACAAGGTCTTTTTTTTATAAATTTAAAGCCTATTTTAACACGTCAACCTCCATTTGAAACTGATTAATTTGTTCCTGCAAATTAGAGACATTCTGTTATTTTATATCTTCTTTATCAAAATCTATAGTTTCTCTTTTTATTTGCTTTTTAGCTGTCATAAGTCTTGCAACCCCAAATTTCTTATATTGATGGTACCATTTATATATACTGGCACGACTGTATCAAATTTCTCTTGATACATATTCTTAATGGATAACCTAACAGATTGCTTAGCACCTAAATAGAGCTTGAGCACTCAAATTCATTTAATGTAGTTTTAATTTACTTCTTTGTATATATATTTTAAACTCTTTTCGGAACCTAAGAATATATATGCCACCAACCCAGGTATGTTAGTTTGCTAGGTAGGCTATTCAATTAATAGTACATAACCTAACTGATTTTTATCTATAATCAATTTGACTTGAATCGTATTCTACTGTTTTGGGATTGGTTATTTTTATGCAATCATTTATATTTGAGAACCAAGGTCTTTTAATAATCAATTCATCTTTAACTCCAGAAATCAAAATATCAATTATATAATTTTGATAAATATGATTGGGTGAGGATGGTGAATGTGATATTTCATTTGGGTTCATAAATACAAATTCATGTTTCCCCGTTCTTTGGAATAAATCGACAGCCATTATTGAAAAATCAGAAATAAGTGGTGCAGCAGAAGATATACCAGTTTCATCATCAATTCGGGTACTAGGTTGGTGAGTCTGCAGAATTTTATATAAACCTTTATTTTCGCGGAAAGCAGTTTCGTGCAATAAAGAATCATCACAATTATCTATAAAGAATTTTAATTTTGATTTCGTAGAAAAATATGGAGTTAAATCAGCAGTGTCAGGTCCAGGAAAATTATGAGACCATCTGAAAGGAGGAAACATTTTTCCTGGATTTTTAGCTTCCCATTGTTTTTTGCTTTTTAAATATGTATTGTATCCTTTTTTATATATATGATTTTTATCTACATTTATATATTTCTTTAGTGTATTAAATGCTTGTTCCTTTGTAAGTTTTTTGACATGATCGGTTTCATCTGTTTTAGCAGCACGAAACTCAGAATTTGTTTTTAATCCTTTACATTCGACAACATAGTATATATTTGAATCCTGCTTTTTTATCAAGAAATCACCTTTATAGCCTTTTTTCTTTTCATCAAAACCCCCTGCTGGTTTTTCTTTTATTCTTTGTACATCATAATTCATGTTTTTTAGATATTCGACAAGCAATATTTCAGATATAGCACCATGAATATAACCTTGTGCACTAGGACTTCTTTTTAATGCTTCAATAATAATATTGGGTTCAACATGAAATTGTTCAAATAACCAATCGCAAACATTGTTGTTTGATTTTGTTAAATTATTACTCATAATATTTCCTTCTTTCTTTCTAATGTTTTACACCACTTTACAGATTTTAAAAACAAAAAAAGTATAAAGGAACTTCCTATTGTATAATAAAGTTGTCAGCAAATTATAGAAAGGAAGTAATCTCATATACTAAATTTATTATACAATAAAAATTCATTGATTGGAATACTTAAAAATTATTTTTATTTATATTTTGAAAGTTTATCTGTCGGTACAGCGGAAAATCTTTTATTGTTTGTACTTTCAGTAATCGCGTTGGAATCAGCCAGTTCCGTAAGATTTTTGTAGACTTATTTTTTAAGGGTATAAGCCGAAAATCTTTGAATGCTTTTTACTATACCTGTTCTTATGCTAAACTTGACTATTCAAAATTTATGAACATTACTGCAAAAATTGCCATAAGCTTAATTTCAGATTTTTATGCCAATGAACCTGTTTTTCTTTTAATTGACGACACTATTATTCCCAAATCCGGCTGCAAATTTGAAGGTGTATCCAAACTTTTTGACCATTCGTATCATACAGGTTCAAAGTTTTTGAACAGACATTGTTTTGTAAGTTTAAGTATCTGTATTTCTGTTTTAAAAAACAGAAAGATACACTATATGTCTATTCCTCTTGGATATAAAATGTGGCAAAAAGAAAAATCCAAAATGGTATTGGTAGCGGATATGATTTCGCAAATAATGACTGTCCTTTCCG
>CATJCJ010000674.1 GCA_949738935.1 uncultured Eubacteriales bacterium
TTTGTATAATTTGCACGGTAATTAAAGAGAGAAATAACATAGCTTTTGTCAGTATCAAATATACATCAGCCGATATTGTTTCCTTATACGCAAAATCATTTAATATATCAATAATAAAATCATATATATGAGTAAAGCTATATGCCGTAAAAAAGGCAAGTTCCCGCAAAGCCATAAACTGAATAACTAAAAATACTTTTAGCAGTATAATTCCTTTATACCAAAGCAAGCAGAACAAAAGCAAAATAAAAGTGTATATCAGCAGCTTTAAGGCTGTAAATGTTCCGTCAGACGGAAGTAAAAAACTGATTAGTCTTATAATTACCCACACTATTCCGACAGCATATTCACTTTGCTTTATATTTGATATTCTCGGTTTCGCAAAGGCACGAAAAAGATATTGTATACAGTATCCCTCAAAAACATATAACAAAATACTGATAACAGCGGCTAATAAATCAGACACGTCACACACCTCCACTCCGTAAAAAACGCATATAACGCTTTACGAAATCCTGATATTTTTCTCTCGCAAGATAAACTTTATCTCCATTTGTAAGATAGATATTCTCATTATCGTACTCAGCAATATAAGTCATATTTACCAAATATCCTCTGTGACAGCGGTAAAAGCTGTTTCCTGCTTTTTCCTCGAACTCTGACATAACGCCGTAAAATCTGATTATTTCTTTTTTTGTGTGTAGTACTATTTTACGCATTTCATTTTCCATAAACAGAATATCGCAGACGTCAATAGAATAGCTTTTATCCCTCGTTTTTATAAAAAGCTGCTTTTTTTCCGCTTTTTTATTGATTTCTTTTACCGCCCGACAGACCACCTCCTTTAATTTTTCTTCATTAATAGGTTTTAGAAGATAGTGAAAAGCTGATACGTCAAAGGCTTCAAATACATACTCCTTTACACCTGTTATAAATATGATAATGGTATTTTCATTGTATTTGCGTATTTCCCTTGCTGTTTCTATACCATTCATATTTTTCATTTGAATATCTAAAAAGATAATATCAAACTTTAAACGGGATTCTAATAAATCATTGCCGGAAAGATATTTTGATATATTACATTCGGGCAGAAATTTTCTTATCATATCCTCTATTTGTTTTACAATTATTTTTTCGTCATCGCAGACCGCAATTCGGAGCATTTTTATCACCTTACTTTTTACATCGTCAATTTTTATATGTTTTTCATAGAAATGTAATGAAACGTAAATTTTAACTATAAACTTTTATAAAAAATGAAGTTTTGCTATCATAATTTATAAAACTTAGAACTATATTATATCAATTAACGTAAATTCGATGAAGAATAACAGCGAAACGAAGTTTCGCATAAAAATTTTTGTCAAACTTTTTTTAAAAAGTTTGCGGTGTTTGAGTCAAAGCCTCAAGGTTTTTATACCTCAAGAGCATTTTTGGAGGTTTGGAACCTTTTTGAAACCTTTTTGCGATAGAAAAAGGTTCCATCAATCATAAATTTTCATCGAACTCACGTTCAATTATTTTTATTCTTTACTTTTTATATCGTCAATTTTTATATATTTCTCATCAAAATGTAACAAAATGGCTTTTTAATGTAATAAACCGTAAATTTTAAATATAAATTTTATAAAA
>CATJCJ010000675.1 GCA_949738935.1 uncultured Eubacteriales bacterium
ACACATGTATCAGAAAATCAAAAAGAAGATGCCGTAAATAAACTGAATAAACTTTTTATATAATTACCAATGTGGGAAAAAAGCGGGAATAGATTTTTATATCTATAGAAAACCCCCTATTTTTCCCATATTTAAAGCATATATTAAAACAAGATATACATTCGCTGAATATGTCTGACTTAAAGCGTCCTGAATTATATCCCAGGCTGTCGTGTTTGATTTCGTTAACTCAGAAATTTTATATTGTGTGTCAACAACTCCCATATAAGGCAATCCAAATCTTTTGCAGCAGTCTTTAAAAACATCCGCGGCGGTTATGTTTTTATAATTAAAAGTATCTTTATTATTTGAAAGATAGATACCATTGTCATAAGCGGTTACGCTCATTGTTTTCTTATTACTGTATGACTGTTTCATAATCATACCTCTAAAAAGTTCCACACCATTATAGCTGAAAATACATTGGTGACCTTCCTCAACATTTATATAAGACCTCGTGTGAGTATATCCATAATCATCTAAAATATTTACTGTCAGCGTTCTGGCCGCCGAACCTCTTCGACCCTGCCATGAGGCAGAAATAACAAGTTCGCTCATATCATAAACACCACCATTTTTTATGACTATAAAGTTTATTTTTCCCACTGTAATTACCTCCTGATTATGACGGCAGCTTCAATACTTGTCCAGGATAAATAAAATTAGCGTTTTTAATTTTATCTTTGTTCAGATTATATATTTCTTTCCAGCGAGAGCCTTTTCCAAGATACTTTTTAGCGATATTCCAAAGGCAGTCGCCTTTCACAACTGTATATGTTTTTGGCACAACATTATTATCAACCCTTTTTGACGTATCAGACAAAGAAGCTTTATCATCTTTTACCTTAATTTGCCTTATTGTAACCGCTCTGTATTCTTTTAATTTTATACTATAATATATTGTTCCGACGTCCCCGCCGTTTTCACTCATATTAAAATCCTCTATAGTACAGTACATATTTATATTGGCTCCGGCAATTATAAAGTGTACAGGTTTATCACTGTTTTTCCACGACAAAATCAGCTGACAAATAGTATCTGGCTCTGTATGTTCTTTGCCTGAAATTCCTCTGAACATTTCTTTTGGAAAAAAACTCGAGAAAGAAAAAACATAAGCCGGTCTATTCTGGGTTACAGTAATTTCCCCTAGCCCGCTTATTTTAACGCTCTCGTTATATGAGCCGCAGCTTCTGTTTATGGTTTCAGGCAAAACAGGTAGCTGAAGCTTTTGTTTTTCCCCGTCAAAGGTAAGCCATATCTCATATTTAGTATTCATAAGACGCCTCACCCTCCTCATAAATATCAGTATTAATTATATTCAACAAAACAGGTTTGATATTCTCATATAAAACACTGAGAATACTATCTTTATTAAAAGATTTGCCATCACCAATAACCCCAGTTCCGTTAATATCAATACTAATTCTCTTTTCAGATTTTACCTCATTTTGGTTATAATTTTTATTCTCATCAGTGTTTATAACACTTGGAGGCGCTTCTATCCACAAAGGCTTTTCCTTAAAATCAGTATCCCTGATTGCTGACAATATTTTTTCCGTATGGTCCGCCGGAAATACCGTACTTCCTCCGGCTCCGACAATAAGCTCCGGACCTTCCTCACCGGCAATAAATACGTCCTCCGCATTGATTGTTCCTCTCGCGTTTCCCGGTACCGATACAGGGGCATTTTTTCCCGCCAAAGCGTTCGCCACAGCGGAAGATACCCCCGCCGCCGCTTCCTCAGCCGAACCCCTCATACTATTAATTTGGTTTATATAAGCCTGTATAGTTTTTCTGGCGGCTTCCTTTGACTTAGAGTCCATATTCATACCCTTCACGGTATTTTCCAAGTTTAATTTCATCTCATCAAGTTTAGTTTTCCAATTATTCTGAATATCAGCCATTGTAGTCGCTGTTTTGTCTTTCGCTCCGCTGAGATTATCAAAACTTTTATTCAATTCCTCCACTTTTTTCGCCGCCTCAGCCGAGCTGAGCCCATCAAGTTCCTTTTTTAAAGCGGCTACCTGTCCCATACTTTCAGAACTTCCGTCACTTAACTGTTCCAAAAATCTTGTGTCAATATTATAATTTTCAAGTTTTTGAAGATTACTGCTGTAATTATTAAACACTTCTGTTTGTTGTTTCCAGGC
>CATJCJ010000676.1 GCA_949738935.1 uncultured Eubacteriales bacterium
AGTTTCAGAAAGCATTTTAAACTCCTCCTCACTGTCCGCGTTAATGAACTGTATCCACAATTCTTTACGGTTATTTGGATTTATATTTTTTCCGACCTTTTTCAACTCAAAAAAATGAATACTAAACTTATCAGAGAAAATCTCATTTGTTCCTTTAATTGCCGCAACAACTTCCGTATGATAGTTCTGCCCCTCAAACATATTGAAATTTAATATATTAACCGCTATAGCCTGTTTTAAAGTTCCATAAGGCTCGCCGCTTTTCAGCTCTGACGTATAAAGCTTTGCCCAATAAAATAACGTTCTATCCTTATAATCACTTTCAGAGTTTACCTATATTTCTATATTTATAAGCTTTGTTTTTAATTTTAAATTCAAATCAAGACGGCAGAATTTACTTTCCAAACTCTCAGGAGGCATTTCAGGATTAGTAATTATAATTTCCTCTATATCATCAGCAGGTATTTCAAGTATATCCGCTAAAAACTCTTTCAACAAATCTCTGTTTTCAATAAAAAATTTTTTAAACACAACATCAATTTTAGCGGAAATTAATTTTTTTGGCACCAATAACACCTCTTTTTATTTTACCTGTCAAAAACAAACTCAATCTTATATTTTTATTTTATTACAATATATCATCTCTGTCAATTTTTTTATAACACAAATACAATTTATTATAAAAATTTTTAGAGGGAGCAAATAACACTTCATTTACTCCCTCTTTCATCTCTACATTATTTCATATAAAAATTAATTATATAAGGCAAAATTTTTAATATCTTTGGGAATCTATTTTTATTATATTTAAATTACCATTTTCTTGTTGGCATATAGCAGTAGTCTTATATCTCTCACTGTAATTCCCACTCAAAACATAATTATCCCACCTAAAATAAAGTGTATAAATTTGCTTATTTTCATCATATGTACAAGCTTTCAAATTTCCAAAACTATAAGATTCAATTACAGCCCATTGATTGTTTTCCTTAGATTTTATGACTTTCTTTACTGCCTCAAAAACCTCTTCGTCTGTATATAATCTTGAAGATGATTGACTGGGTGTATCATTGTTTTCCTCATTTTTTTATTTTTCTCATTTTCTTTATTTTTATAATAATCATAATCTATAGGATTTAATTCCTTATATTCAACGACTCCTCCATATTCTTCACCAAAATTAAACTGACAGGCGCTGTTTTTATAAATTGTCCACTGCCTTTTGCCATCAATATTTTTTAAAGTCGCTTCTATATAATTAATGCTTCTTTCATCTGAATTATAAGAATACTCAATAGTAATATAATATCTGCCATTCTCATAATACTTATAATTCATAATATCAACAGTATATTTTTCATTTTTACAGGGAATCGTATAACCATCGTTATAATAAACATAGCCATCACTGGCTAAAATATAAAAATAACCATTGTCATAATATAATGTATCAATATCTATAGAATGATTTGGTTCAATATTATAAATATTCTTTGAAATCCAGTCTATATCGTTTCCTTTTAATTTAAAATAACTGTATTTATCTTTTTCTTCACTAATATCGTAACGATACAAATTTTTTTTCGGATCAGCTTTTTTACCTAAATCATAATCATCACAAATTTCTTCCACTGTATTTTCAAAAAAATAATAACTGTCACTTATTAAATAAAGAAAAATATCTTCAAAATTTGTGGTTGAACTGTCAAATTCCAAATCCGCAATATAATTTAATCCTTCAAGCATATTTTCCAAGTGCTCAAAATCACTTTTCTCTGCTTCAAAGTATTCAGCCTCTTCCTCCTTAAAATTTTCTGTTTCTTCACTTCCTTTTAAAACTTCTTTACTATTTTTAATACCTAAAAACATAAATAATAAAATTATTATAACTACCGCAACAATAAGTATTGATAACCTTATTATTATCTTTTTTTTATTGTCAAACTTTTTTTCAATATCAGTTTCAATGCGATTACCATAATTTTTATTTATTTGACAATCACATATTTCTTTATCTTTTAATTCTTTTCCGCATTGGGGACAAAAACTCATAATAAATCTTATCCTTTCATCAGTATTGTAAAAAAATAAAAAGTATTTTATATTTTTATTACAAAATTAAAACCAATTAAATAAAATATCTTTCTATAATTATTATAAACTTAAATTTCCTTAACTATATTGCC
>CATJCJ010000677.1 GCA_949738935.1 uncultured Eubacteriales bacterium
ACATCGGAAAAAAGTACCCAGCTAATTTTCTGCGATATGTCAACACCAAAAAATGACGGTTCTTTCAATGTTTATGATGATATTAAAAATAAACTGATAAGCAAAGGCGTACCCGAAAATGAAATCGCTTTTATTCATTCCTGCAAAAATGATGAACAAAAACAAGCGTTGTTTACAAAAGTAAGAAACGGAGAAGTACGAATTCTGCTTGGTTCTACAAATAAAATGGGTACAGGTACAAATTGTCAGAAAAAGTTAAAAGCATTACATCACATAGATTGCCCGTACAGACCTTCAGATTTGTCGCAGCGAAACGGAAGAATTATTCGTCAAGGCAATGAAAATGCCGAGGTTGACATATTTAACTATGTTACAAAATCAACATTTGACAGTTATCTTTTCCAATTAGTGGAAAATAAGCAGCGTTTTATTTCACAAATTATGACAAATAAATCTCCGGCGAGAAGTGCGGAAGATTTAGATGAGTGTGTGTTAAGCTATGCTCAAATTAAGGCTTTGGCGGCAGGCAATCCTAAAATATCCGAAAAAATGAACCTTGACATTGAAGTTGCGAAATTAAGGACAATATACGGTTCATATTTAGATAATAAACGTGATTTACAGCAGAAAATTACGAAAACTTACCCTGAAAGTATACAAGAATTTACCGAAAAAGTCAATGGTATTGAAAAAGATATTTCTACCGTAAACCGTTATTATTCAAACGAATTTACCGGAATGACTGTTGACGGGAAAACATATACCGATAAAAAAGAAGCCGGAGCAGCTTTTCTTGAAAGCTGCCGAAAACTGAAAATAGGTGAAAAAGAAAAACCTGTTGGCAGATACAAGGGATTTGAAATGTCAGTTTCTTTTGATTCCTTTAGCAGCTGTTATTATATTGCGCTGAAAAACAATCTTTCCCATAAAGTTGAAATTGGCAATGATATTTTAGGCAATATTACAAGAATTGATAACGCTTTAAACAAACTTCCGGAAAAACTCAATAATTATAAAAATAAACTTGAAGAAATAAACAATAATTTAAAATTAGCGAAACTTGAAGTTGATAAACCTTTTTCACGGATTTCGGAACTTAGGGAAAAAGAATCCCGGCTTGAACTTCTTAATAAAGAACTGTCAATGGAAAATAATGAAGTATCCGAAGATAAGGAGGAAAAATCGGAAGATTTATCAAAAGAAAAGAAAAACGATGATATATCACTATAAAATATTATATAAAAACTTATTGTAGTTATTAAAAAAGACTTCTATAATTGTAAAACTCTAATTTGAGTTTCAATAAATAGAAGTCTTTTTTTATTTTATAATAAATAATGCGGGAAAACCTGTTTATATAGGAGGGATTAATTTATGGTTTTTGGTTACATTCGTGTTTCCACAAAGGAACAAAACGAGGACAGACAGATTATAGCGTTAAATGAGTATAATGTTCCCGAAAAAAATATCTATATGGATAAACAAAGCGGAAAAGATTTTGAGAGAAAGCAATACAAAAAAATGCTTAAAAATATAAAAGAAAACGATTTAGTAATTGTTAAAAGTATTGACAGGCTTGGAAGAAACTACGCTGAAATTCTTGAACAATGGAGAATGATAACAAAAATAAAAAAAGCTGATATTTTCGTTATTGATATGCCTGTACTTGACACAAGACGGGGAAAGGACTTAATGGGAACCTTTTTAAGTGACATTGTATTGCAGGTTTTAAGTTTTGTCGCTGAAAACGAAAGAGATAATATAAAACAAAGGCAAGCCGAGGGAATAGCCGCCGCAAAGGCTAAAGGCGTTAAATTCGGCAGACCGCCTAAAGAATTACCACCTAATTTTATGTATGTTTACAAGAAATGGATAAATAAAGAATTATCGGTTAAAGAAGCCGCAAAAGCCTGTGATATGCCTACAACCACCTTTTTCTATAAGGCAAAAAAATTCAAAAATACTATGTTTTAAAAATATGGTAAAAATTCAAAAAAGTACACATTTTTGAATTTTTTTATAAATTTAAAATCCTGTATTTATTATACATAATATTATAAAAATAAGCAAGGGTATTATATGAATTTTGATTATTTTGTACAATATTGTTCGTTAGAAAAATTCATTTAAAAATGTGTACTTTATTAAATAGGTTTTCC
>CATJCJ010000678.1 GCA_949738935.1 uncultured Eubacteriales bacterium
AACAGTGTCAACGAGGTATATGTATGACGCTTTTGGAAATTCCAATTATACAGGAGAATATTCTGACAATTTGTTTAAATACTGCGGAGAGTATGAGGATCCTTCTTTAGGCGGAATTTATTTAAGGGCAAGGGTTTATAATCCGAATACGGGTAGATTTTATACAGAAGACCCCGCACGGGACGGACTTAATTGGTATGCTTATTGCCATAATAATCCGGTTATGTTCAAAGATCCGAGTGGTAAAACCAAAGAAGATGATGGAAAATATAAAATTGCAATACAAAAACAAATACTTGAACTTACAAGACAATATAATACAGCAAAACGAAAAAATAATAAAGTAATGATGAATTTACTGAGTTTTAGTGCTGACCTTTTAAGAATAGAAAGTAATGAAGCATCGTTTTGGGTTGATGGAATGCCACCGGAATACTGGAATATGGCAACGGCAGCGGCATTTGATACTGCTGATATTATTGGTTTAAAACAAGGTTCACTTGAATATGGTGAATTTGTAACAGGTTTTTTATCAGAGTTTGAATATTATTATGATGATATAGAATTACGATTTGACGAACAAATGATGAATTTGTACTTTGGACAAATAATTGGTAATATGAAGAACTGTTTTACAGGTAAAAATTCTATAACCAGTTATAAAAAACCTGTATCGGGTAAATCAGGAAAAGAAGCGGCAACAGATGTTCCGAGCTGGGCTAAAGGGAATAAACCTTATAAAAATGAAAGTGGAAGCGATTTTGCAAAAAGGCTTATGAATAATAAGTATGGTAATGGAAATTATAAAACTGGTCCAGGAAGCGAATATAATAAAATAAAAAAATGGGGTGATAGAGGATTTGAATAATATAAAAGAACTTTATATTGTAATTTTTATAGTATATAATAAAAAATACTATACACTTTGGTATACATCTGAAAAAGAGAGTTTTATTATTGATGAAGATAATTTACATATTAAGTCTTTTTCAAATATAGGTTCTGTCAAAATTTTTGCACAACAAAATAATGCTATTTTAAACGATGAAATTACAGAAATATTATGTGATAAAACTATTTTGTTTGATTGGTACAATATAAATTATAACAATATTTTAACATTTTGGAATATTATCTCTGATATTGCAATTACACTAAATAGAAAGTTTTTAGGTGATTGTAATAATGAAATAATAACTCGAAGTTATAATAAATTATTTTATGGATGTAATTTGCCAGCGATAAAAGGTAAAAATGATGATTTTATACCTAAATGGACTAAAAATGAAAAAGAAATACTATTAAAAGTTATAAATGATGGATTAAATATATTAATAGACGGTTTAAATATACAATAGAATAATTTTTTTAGTTCGTTTGAATAAAGGTATAGAACAAAAGTATATAAATCTATCAAATTAAGATTTCAATACTATAATATTTTGTAAAATAAATTACTGATATTTGATTGTATCAAAAAATTACCTATGCTTGAAAATAATATTGAAAAATATGTTCAAGCATAGGTAATTGTAAAATAAATATAAGTAAATTAAAGAAAAGCTGAAAGAACTGATAATAATTATTATTACGATTTCAATGGCAATCAGACTCTTGTAACATATAACAATGGGGAGGTTATAATTCCTCATCGGCTGATAAACCATTTAAAATCAGCGCTCGGCTTAAATTAGCGGGAAACTCTGAGGAAAGGTCATATAATGGATTTAATGAACTGACACATATATCCGGTAAAAATAATAACGTAAGTTTGACATACAGACCCGATGGCTTAATTCTTAAAAACAACA
>CATJCJ010000679.1 GCA_949738935.1 uncultured Eubacteriales bacterium
CACACGTTCCTCCGGCTTTGCCTGCAGGAACAACCCATACTGATCCTGCATGATAAGGGCGCATGATTTGAATGTGAAACTATCCATACCAAGAATGTTCAATATCTCCTGCTGGGTATCGTTGGATCGTTCTTTGGAACGGTCTTTCCACTCTCCATCTACAAATTCTGCAATATTCAAAGTGCCTCTCCCGGAACGTGCCCTTGTCCTTGTCACCCTGTATTTTTTCTCGCCTATGCGGAATGTGAAGATAATGATTCCTTTCCGGGCTTTTTCATCATTCCTGATCCAGTGGGCTTTTCCGGTATCATCTTTAATCATCCCCTCCCTCGGTTCCTCAAAAAGACAATCAATGATAGCATCCATAAACAAGCTGCTTTTTCCGGCTCCATTCTGCCCATTAATAGTGCAGAATGTAATATCCTCAAAGTTGAATGTTTCTTCTTCATAATTGCGGTAATTCTTAACTGCAATCTCTACCGGCTCAAATGCACCGATACCTACAGCTGCAGTCATGCTTGCCTCTGCCGCTGCGATAACGGGCCTTGCTTTCAGAACCAGTTCCTGCACCTTTTCCGGCTCTACCTGTTTTTCTTCCAGATATTTTATAAGGTTCTCTTCCGGATCCGTTGTTTTGGCAAGCTCTGTCCTGTTGGCAAATTCGTCAATCTGGTCCGGAAGGTTTTCCCAGAGCATGAACGCCCCATCCTCAAGCAAGGTTTTTTCCACCAGTGCCTCATTCATCTTATAGGCTTTTGCATTTTCCCCAGAGCAGCAGTAGTGGATGCGGACGATCTTATCCTGCACCGCACCGTTATATCTCCAGTAATTGAATGCCACCTCGTCAATATGCCCAAGGTTGATTGCTGTAATATCAGCATCCGTAAAGTTAAATGTAATAAACTCCCTGATCGGCGTCTTGCAAAACCTGCTGTCCCATCCATCAAATGGCATATCCGTATGTATCCAGAACCCTCTTTCCTGCCCTTCATCATTAAAATTCATGGCATTGATTGCACCGGAATAGTACCAGTCCTGCGATAATATCCTCTGCGGCCTGTGGATATGCCCCAGAGCTGCCAGGTCATACCCCGCCGCCATCAATGCCTCCTGCGGAATAATCGGCTCGAACTGTGTCAGCATCATTGTCTGTCCGCTCTCCGTGTTGCATCCTGGAACAGTATAATGTGCCATGAGGATGCTTTTCTTTGCTGGATTGCACTGTGCTTTCATGCCGAGGACAATATTGGAAAGTTCTTTTGTAAATACTTCGTTTTCCTCATCGCTGGAAAGCCCCGGGGATTTCGCTCTGTAAGCTCCCCTGTCAAATCCCGGCAGCACTGCAATATCCACATCATCAAAGGAAATTACCTGCGGAGTAATCACAATATGCACATTCTGGAAATCTGCGAACATTTCAGAGAGAACATTGAACTGCCCTGATCCATCATGGTTCGGTGTTCCACGCATAACAATTACCTGTTTTGATACCGCCGCCAGTTCCCGGATGTAGTGGATTGCGGTGATAATTTCTTCACAACACCTGTCAGACCACAGACGGCCGACATGAAATACATCGCCGGAAATAAGAGAGCAGTCCGGCTGTTCCTCCTTTGCCACCCTTACCAGTTCATCAAGGCATCTCTTTGTATCTTCTGTCCTGAGATTTACCCCGTCTTTTATCGGACTTCGGAATGTCCCAAGATGCCAGTCCGCCGTTTGCAAAATTTTCATTATCGGTTTCCCCCTTTCACAATTTTCTGACATTTATAACAAAGCGGTCTGTCGTAATGTTCCATGGAATAGTCCCAGACCTTTTCGGCAATCGGATTCCCGCATTTGTCACAATAAAAATCATTTCTCTCCTGCACCGGTTGCGGCTCGTCCATAGTAATTTCCCCACCGGCATTCCCATACTGTGAATAAGTTCCATCCACATACTGATCAAAATTTTCCCCATCTGTTGCTTCAGCGGCGGCATTCTCCGGTACTTTACTTTCAATCTGCTGTACACTGGGTGTCGATGTCGATCCGAACAGGTTGCCGGTTGATTGGAACATATTTTCTATCGCTGCACTTTTAACATCCTTGTTGTTAAGGTTTGGAACCAGATATGCTACCACAAACGGTTTCTTCAGTTCTTCCAA
>CATJCJ010000680.1 GCA_949738935.1 uncultured Eubacteriales bacterium
CATAAAGACTCTCAAAGCTACAGAAGGATATGTGATGTTCAGCTGTATCGCTATGGGCATCCTCCAGCTCCTGTGCCTGGAGCGCCAGGATGATATCCGTGTATCAGACTTCCGGTATCTGCGCACACCATCTCGTAAGGTCATGTCGGAAGCCAGTATGATGGAGTACCTGAGGCGGAATTTATTCCGTTTTATGGCCCGACAGGGCAATCTGACCATAATAAAAATAATTTCTGACAAGCAGGTCTCCATTGAAACAGAGGATATCGACCGGCTTATTAGTTGAGAGAACTTTTAACTGTCCAGTTATTTATATCATTCAGAATTGTACATTCTGTCTAATTGCTTTTAAAAGTAGATTAACCAGCATACATTAATTAAATTGAAATTTATAAGCACTGAAATCTTCCTCTGCCTCAAACTCATTTTCATAGATATCACTATATTTTACAACTATCTTCATGGTCGTCAAAGCATACCTCATTGTTCGAATCTGTTGAACCTCGTCCTCTTTTGGTTCAAATTGAAGCAATACAATTGGATCATCATCAGGAGTCATACTGTCACCTACAAGACCCGTATTAAAATCAGTCACATATTTTCTCTCTGCTTTTTGATGAAAAAATTTACTTCCATCATTACAATCAAATGAATAATCCTTGTCCCACTTAATAGCTTCATACAAATTGTCACTGCTGAGTACTTTTCCATCCCTTTTTATTACAATTTTTTTAATAATTGCCGGTCCTATCCCGGCATTTCTTAAAGTAACCTCTACCTTATCTTTATCTCTGCTCATATCAAAATTAACATAAGGCCGTACATTATTTTCTTCATGACGCGCTCCTAAGAGAAAAATATAAAACGGCATAAAAATTGTCAAAAAGGTCACTAATAGTCCATTAATAATTCTTAGTCTTTTTGTTATACTTTTTTTCTTAAAATTAAAATATAGTTCTTTTAATATTTTCATAATTAAAATACTTACCTTTCACTTTTATACCAAAATATATTTTACCAGTGCAAGCAATAAAGCACCACAAGGGCGTTTGCTTGCAGGAATAGGGAATCCGCCCTAACTTCGCTACACTCAGTATTATTTCACATAATGACAGTATCGGATCATGAAATAAGGTATCTCCCAATCTCTTGTTTCATACTTTACATTTTAAAACTTCACTTATACTCTATTATAAATTCTGAATACAATCAGACAAGTATCATGTTGATTATTCCACATTTTATGCCAAATTCCCCTATATATGAAAATTTCTATCCAAAAAATTAATATTATATAAACCATTTTACCTACCCTTAATATATATTATTTTTACTTATGGATACATTTTAGATTCTTCTATTTTTTTTACTTTTCTTGTACTTTTAAGCCATACATATAAATTCTTAATCTGTTGAAGTTCAAGTTTGCTTCCTATTTTTATATCAATATCTTTTATACTTCGATTAACATCTATATAAAGTCTTGGAATATCAAAATTTTCATTATCAATTTTGGGATTATGCGAACATCTAATCAATCTAAGTTCTTTTTCATATTCATAACTCTTTGTTTTAAAAAGGAAACGGATTTCGTTTATTCGATCAGCAATAAATGTGTTTACCTTAGTATTCGCATTTTCAAAGTGGATATTCTTGTTCGATTTTTGCGCTAATTGTAACTCATTTAGTTTTTCCTTTATCAAATCAATATGATTATTAATTTCCCTCAGATTTTCTATTAATTCTTCTTCCTTATCTAAAATATCATCATTCATATCGAGATATTTTACTGCATACAATGCATATTCATCACCCTTACTATCCATAATTAGATCCCTATGTTCATCGCCTATATCAAAAAAGTCATTGTCAAATTTAATAGCTACTCCTTTTTCATTATCGCCATAAATGCTCCACATTTGAAAACTATTCTCTTCAGTTGAAAAGCTTGTAATATAAACATTACTATCAATTTGATATCTTGAATCATTTGGAAGATTATTATCTGATACTTTTACATAATTCAATAATTCATCAAAAATTTTTCCTTCATATGCATCATTCATATAGATAGTATTCCATAAACGTAATCTGGGTTTTTTATTATCTTTCTGTATTAATAAAGAATTTAGTGTATCTAATTTAGTATAATGATAAGGTAATCTACATTTTTTTAGAGTAACTCTTTGTGCATTTTTTATATTCAAAATATATTTATACATCTGTACAATATGAGCCAAAATAAAAGCTCTATCTGTCGACTCAAAATAATGAAACTCCATGCTATCTTTTAATATTTGAAATGCTCTGTTTTCTCCATACTCAATCAATGTAATTCTGCAAAAATCTCTATATACATCATTATAGTTAGAATTGAATTCTCCATCCTCTTGCAATAATTGTAAAATAAAATCTGAAATATAACAGTAACATTTCATGCTAATTTTATCTGAAGAATATTGAATTCTTTTTATAATACTTTTTTTTAACTCATTATCCCTTTTATTTCTATAGAGTAATATTGCGCTAATTAACCAACCCGAAATTATACTTATTCCTTCCACTCTTTTACCAATCAATTTGTCAAACACTTCATACGCTTCTTCAAAACTGGAACTTTTATTTGTAATTGAATCATTTAGCAAATTAACGCCTAAAAAATATGTTGCTGTACAATTATCTGGTTCAATATCTAAAACATTTTCTATATAATTTTTAGCACTATCCCATTCGCCTAAATGTATGTGACAATCTGCAAGATTATTATTTATCATCAATAATTGTTTTTTATCAAATTCTTCCTTAGATTTTTTTAAAAGTTTTTCGTATATACTTTTTGCCCTTTCATAATTTTCTTCTTGCATCAAACACCAAGCATAATCTATTTCAGTCATAATATCAATATAATCATGATTCTTTTTTAACATGTCTTCAATCACACTTAATATATTACGGGCTTGATGATATTCCCCCATACAGATTTTACATTGTGCAAGATTATAATATGCTTTAAAGCCAATGCTTCCCCGTGAGATATACCTTTTTTTCTCATAAATATCTTTAAAATATTTCTCAGCAGTTTTGTAGTCTTTAATTTTCATATAAAATTTTCCTAGGAGCAATTGAAGATTAACACTATTGCTTAATTTATCTTTATTATCTTCCTCCAGTTCCTTGATTATTTCTTTACAACTGTTTTCGTCATGAATCAATCTACATTTATACGAATTTATGATTGCGAATCTGTTACCCTTATTCTTTAATTCCTCAAATATTTTCTCTGCTTTTTTATAATATTCTTTACCTTTTGCAGTTAACCTTCCTTCCAGATATCCTAATTTTCGATAACAAACGCCTAGGTTATTTTGTGCATCAATATTTCCTTCTCCATTTTCATCAATACACCTTATCAATTCAAATATTTTTATTGCTTCTTCATACTTCTTTGTCTTACGGTAAATAATTCCTATGTGAATTAAAGATTGCAATAAATATTCCCCTATTATATATGTAGATACTTCTTCTTTTTTCACGGATCGAACATATGCCTCTACATCCTTATCAAATGACTCACTATCTAATAGCAACTTCAGATTTTCGCAATTATATAATTGAGTCCTAATATTTATATCCATGTATGTTTCTAATGCTTTTATCAGAGATAAAAATATCTTCTGTGCTTTTTTAAACTCATAACTGTACCGGCTTACACGCCCTATGTTGATCTTTGCATCTAATATCAAATGAAGTTTCTTTTCATCACTTATATTTACGTTTTCCACACTTGTTATTATATCGTTAAAGATAGAAAGTGCTTTTTCATAATCGCTTTTCTTTCCCACTTGTGCCGTATTTCTATAATATTTTCCTTTGTTTAGCAGCAATAACAAATCCACCTCATCTGGATTCAAATAATCAATATTATCTCCCAAATAATTAAATGCTCTTTCATAGTTTTCTTCAGGCTTTTTTAAAATCTCATTTTGGCATTGAGCAAGACGCAAATAGGCATTTCCTAACACTAAAGATATCATCTTAGAAATATATTGATTTTTATTATTCCAATTTTTTTTATATATGCATGCCTGAACTTCATTAATTAGCTTTTTTAATTCTTCAGTTTTTTCTTCCATAAATTGCTTTTCGAAACGTTTTTCAAAAATTGAACCTATTTCATCATATTTTCGTTTTAAAAAAATGCAAATATCCGAATCACATCTTTGTGCATCATATTCCTTTGAAAAATAATTTTTCATTTTAGTTAATATTCCTTTCATTATTTCTATAAAATGCTTATTATAACTTGGAAAATATTAAATTCAAGAGCCCATGATTAGTATATTTTAAAATTTAAGATAGTAAAA
>CATJCJ010000681.1 GCA_949738935.1 uncultured Eubacteriales bacterium
CACAGGCTCGCCGCTCGCGTGGCGAACCTTTGCCGTAATAAGCTCCGCGGCAGCCTTTGCCATGTCCATGGTCTGGACCTCAAGGCTCTCGCGGATTCCAAATTGCCGCCCGTCTATAACGGGTCTGATACCGATTTTTGTCAACATAGAATTTACTTCCTTTCACGAAAATTTATACGCGGGGTCTGTAAAACGTTTACAGCTTCTCATTCTATTATAACTAAATCTGTTGAAAAAAGCAATATATTTTGTGTGGTTTTGTATAAAATGTTTATAATTATATTAAAAGAATATTCTTTAATAGCTGGAATCATATATGATATTAGTAACAAACTGAATCCCTGTGAGAATATATATTCCTATCAATGGTGCGTTTGGTACAGCGTTGATATATTCATCAATGGTAGAAAAAAGAATTACACCAAACAAGCTGACACCAATGAATATTATTGCCGGAACGATTGAATAATGAGAATAATTCTTTCCCCATATACTGTGCCTGTTATTATGGAAAGAGTATGAAAACAAATTATAAAAAAAATAAATAATACACACCACCACGCAAATAAGGCATGACATGGCATAAAAAACAAGTCCTGAATCAGACTCACCCATATTCTGCATAATTCGTGAAATATTACTTCCAGCGTCAAGCAAATCAAATAATCCAATTTCAATTTCTGATGAATAATATCCGTTTCCTATATTTATCTTAAATATATCTGTAAATGTCAAGAAAATTATTATAGCTTCAACAATCAATGAGATTATACTGGTTACACAGGCAATAGGCTTTATATTTGCGTTGTTTGACGATACAATATTTGAAACGGAAAGTTGGTTATCTTTATTATATTTAAATTTGGGGGAATCATTTTGAATTTGATTATCCTTGTTATCGTCAATTGTATGTTGCTTTTCCTCTGACGGCATTTTGCCATCTTCTGATTCAAGCTGTTCTTTTCCACAGCTTGGACAGAATTTTGCTATATCCGGACACTTTTTTCCGCAATAGATACAAAACATTCTCTTTCCTCCGATTACCTAAAAATTTTAATAATATTCCTATTAATCAAGTTTTTGCAATGTAATTTAACTTTTATTCATATATTATAGCATATTTTTAACTTTAAGTCAATATGATGGGCATAAAATTTTATTATAAATCAAATTACTGGAGGACAAATTATGTATACAGATTTTGGAGAAAACCTTAGAAAACTTCGTAAATCAATGTCAATGACTCAAAGTCAGCTTGGGAAAAAGTGCCATATAAGCGGGACAGCGGTAAGCAAGTATGAAAGCGGCGCGGTTAAACCATCATTAGAAGTTGCGGTTGAAATTGCTCACCATCTAAATGTGTCATTGGATACTCTGTTCAGCACCCAAACAAAGGGAACTTTATCATTACAAGGACTTACTGAGAAACAAACAGAAATCTTGACACATCTTGTCGAGCTTCTCCGCGTACAAAACGTACGACAATCGCATTTAATGACTTCTGAACATTGTGAAGTTATCGGGGAGATTGTAATTGAATTTTCCGGAACGTAAAAGGTTTCTTGACATAAAAACCAATATAAAATGACCGCAACTTTTTTCAGTACGGTCACTTTTTCTATATTATATCTTATGCCTTCTCATAACATGGATTCGTAAACAGCAACGCGGTTTCCAGAAAAACAAGTCCTGGAACGTACGTTCACGTCACATACCCCCGTCGCTTATGCCGTTAAATCCAATTTTTCAAATCACCGGCGCCGCATTTTCCAACAAAACATTCAACATTATTAAAGTGTTCGGGCATCAATGCATAAGCTGTTATTCTGAGATGTCCCTCGACAATAACAAAGTGTTCAAAATCGGAAGTTAACAGGATCGGTCTTGGAAATTTCCCGCCGCTTCTTATATATTCCGCGGCTTTGACAAAACCCACATTGCTCTGACCATAAATTTCAATTCCGTTCAGAATCGTCTGTGCAGCTGTCAAAGGTGAGTGTGTTCCTTTCGATAATTCATTCCAATAACTATAATCAATATACCTGATGTTGTTTAAATCGCAGCTAACAAAATTGCATAAGCTCCATTGAATTTCATTAGGAAAATTCTCAAACAATTCGCGATTTAAGCCGTATCCCCGAAATTCTCCGAGCAGCTTTTTTCTTGCAATATTTTCATAGGTGTTATTCAAGTTTACGGATAAAATTATGCTCTCATCCGGCAAAAGCTCTCTCATAGCTTTTTAAACGATTTTCCGTTTCTTTATCCCCAATGCTTATAAAAATATCAGAGAATCCAAAGCGGAATAGATATGGAACGCGCTTTCAAAAGAAGCAAATTCGGATTTGCGGCAGGCAGTCCGGTAATGTTCCAGAAATGTATTTCTAAACAGCACACGCTCCTGCTCGTTATAATTCAGTTTCATCCAGAACGTCAGCCACGATATACCCGCCATCCAGTTGAACGCGATCGAGTCGTCCCCAGTCGATAAGCAATATTTCGTCATTATCCCGCACGATTATATTTTTTTGACAAATTAACTTGACAAAGAACAGACGGTAAATCATCAAAATCACGCATTGTATCGAAAAACTTTTCTTTCATTTGTTTCAACTGCGTTTCTGGGATTGTTTCTTTTAATTCGTTTTCTAACCTGTCAAATTCGTCCTCAAAGAAAGATGGCATGCTTTCATAACAGGCAATGCCGCTGCCTATATATCCATAATTTATGATTTTTATATTGTGAATGGAAGAAACCGGTTCCGCTAATTTGACATAAAGCTTAATTTCCTGTCCTCAGTCAAACGGTATTTTATCAGCCGCCGTTCCTTGTACCTCTCGCTCTATTAAATAACCGTTTTGGAATATCCGATTATTCCGGCTATATGCGATCAGTTCCGCTCAGGGAATGTTATTCCGAACTAAAACTTGATTTACAAATTGCACTTTGCCGTTTTCGGACCAGTCCGTGCTTATGAATAATTTTAAAATATAACGCTTGTCTGATAAAGCAAAGGAATATACGAAATTATTGGTAATATTTCAAATTTTCTTATTTCCTCGGCGAAGCAGCCAAAATTGCTCTTAATTATCTGATTGACTGTTTCAAGCATCGTATCAGTTTCTATGTTCATAAAGTCCTTGTATGATATAGTAAAGACCATATCACCCTTTCTAAAATTTACGCTCAGCTCGAAGTAAAGGAAAAATTGAACAGCTTCTCTCGCTACGCTCGCTCAGCTGTTCAATTTTTCGGTGGCGAACAAAACCGCGACGAAATGTGTTATAATAAGCTTGAACACCGTGGACTTTTTATAAATTCTTGCCGAACAGACGGCTCGTAAGGAGTGTATTGCCACGATTTTATTCAAGATGTTTATAGCCGGATAAGACGCGCCAAGACACAATCTTTTATTTCAAGCAAGGATACTCGGATAAAATTAACGTGGACAAGCGGTGAAATTTTTATTGAGGTGAAAACTATGATCTATGTTGAAATCGATGTTGCTAGAGCGCGTTTGCAAACCGTCAAATTAACCAAACAAGGATACAAGCCAAAAAAGTAACACATTGAAAGAGAAGAGAACTTTTCTCGTAACGAGTAGCGAATCTTCGGTTGTTCTTAAGATTTAGGAAGAGGTTTTCAACCAAATGACACTCATTATAAGTATATAGATCAATATCACGCTGAATCTTGTTTGTTCTGCGGCTTGGGATAACTACAATCCCGCCTCTCTTTTCTATCCGGTCAGTAAA